>JBKBQK010000047.1:6737-10191 GCA_046292705.1 Candidatus Nitrosotenuis sp.
TTTCGTATGTTATCAAATATGTTTTCAATGTTTTTGCACAGCTCTCGCGTGTCGTCGTAACCCATTGTGGCAGACATTCCTTTGATTGTGTGAGCAGATCGAAATATCAGATCTAGATGCTCGCGGTTGTCTGGTTCTTCTTCAAGCTTCAGCAGTGCTTCGTTGATTGTTTCTACGTGCTCTAGCGCCTCAGAGACATACATTTCGTGATAGTTATTTTGAGACAAGTCTTTCTACCTCCTCAATTATTGCTGGTGCGATTTTTTCTGGTGGTAAGAGCACATCCACTGCGTTTAGCTCGCATGCAGCCTTTGCCATCCCAAATACCACAGACGACTGCTCATCTTGGGCTATCGTCTTGCCTCCTCTTCGCTTTATGGTCTTCATGCCAAATGCACCATCGTGACCCATCCCGGTAAGTGTGACACCAATTGTATTTGCGCCAAAAAACTCCGCTGCGGAAACCATAGTTACATTTGCTGCAGGCCTCACCCCAAAGCGTTTTGGACCATTGACCAGCTTGACTTTGAGCTGTGGATCGACTTCTAGATGAAAATCACCAGGAGCAATGAGTGCGACTCCCTCCGTAATGAGGTCGCCGTCCTGTGCTTCCTTGACTGTGATTTCACATGATTCGTTGAGTCGCTCTGCAAATTTCTTTGTAAAGTCTTTTGGCATGTGTTGCACTACGATTATGCCGGCACGAAGATTTGCTGGTAGTCCTGTGAGTATGGTTTGTACAATGTTTGGCCCACCGGTGGAGGACGCAATTGTTACTATTACGGAAGCTGCTTGTGCCGAAACTACTGGTTTCTTTTTTGGTTTTAAGCTGTTAATTTTTTCGATGACTTGTTTGTAGGGATCGCACTTTGCTGCAGTCATGATTTTTTCAACTAGTGTGTCCTTTAGGTTGTTTGTTCCCTCGGGATTTGTTGACGAGATTGCGACAAAATCTATTGCGCCGTTTTCCAGTGCGTCAAGAACTATTTTTGCACCATCCTGTCCGAAGCTACTCACCAGTATTGTGGGAATTAGGATGCCGCGTTTTACCATCTCTTCTATGAAGGTGAGGCCGTCCATCCTTGGCATCTCCAAGTCAAGCAGGATGACGTCTGGTTTTTGTACTTCGATTTTCCTTAGGGCCTCTTGGCCGTCTTTTGCTACATCGTAGACTTTGATCGTCTCATTTGAGACCAAGTCTTTGATGAAAGTGCACATGTAACTAGAGTCGTTTATTATCAATACCTTGATTTGCGGCGACATGGACTTGGCAAGCAATCTATGAGGCCTCCCCACAAATCAGTAACAAACAATTCTGCCATTGCCTCAAGCTTCTGATAAGACTAGGGACTTGCATATCAACTTGCATTAGATCCCTAAAATCAATTCACGATATATCATCAAGTGTGTTTGAGATGATCATACAAAATTATGGGGATGTTAAAGCCTATTCTCTTAGCTTGTCAAGCTTTTGGCTTAGCTCTGTTTGTGCATCTCTTGCACGTTGTAAGGAGAGTTTAATGTTGTGATGGTACAATGGGTCATTTTTTTTCAGTGCGTGTTGTTCCAACTTTTCAAGTTGTTTTACAATGTCGTCTAGGTAGTCAAGGCCCCACCTGTACCCGTCTGCCTCGCTCATGGGTTTGCTTTGTTCGGTTTCGATTTTGTCGTATATCTCCTCTAGCTTTGATATCCCTAATGCCATACGCAGAAAACAAAACGCAGTCAGGTATTAAGCAGGGAGGAATTTTTTGCCAAAGATCGTTGCCAAAGTGGCAAGCTTAGTTTTCTCTTTGTATTTGCGCCGGCGGGATCCCTTCTGCGTCCTCTTTGAATACTTCGGCAAGCTCAGCTGGAATGTCGTCTATTGTGGGTTGCGGTTCTGTCTTTTCGGTTTTTTGTTGTGTCTGTTCGGGATTTGGTTTTTGTGTCTGCTTTGCCTGTTTTGTTTTGGGCTGGGTGTCTTGTTGTGCTTCTTTTTGTCCCACAAGGAAGCTTTCGACATCCAACAAGATGAAAAGTCTTTCGTTGACTTTGGCGATCCCTTTGATGTAGTGGTACGACTCAAACGCCCCCGGCGGCGCCTGCTCTATATCCTTTGTCTGTATTCTCATCACTTGATCCACTTCGTCGACTAGCAGGCCCGTAAGTGAGCCCTTTACGTCGGCAACCAGTATTCTCTGCTTTGTGCTTGAAGAGCCAGAGCCTAGGCCAAGTTTTTCTTTTACGTCGATTACAGGTATTATGAGGCCGCGCAGGTTCATTATTCCCTTGACATATGATTCAGAGCGTGGCACCTTGGTGATTTTCTCTACGGCCCTAATTTCGCGCACCTGTTCTATTGGAACCGCATAATCCTCTTTTTTCCCCGAGCTGCCAACTATGTTAAAGGAGACGACTTGGATCGTATCGGTAGCTACTTCCTGCGTCATCATGATGCAAACACCTTTGCCTCAGAGTCCATCAATCTTTTATTTTTAATTTGAGATATAGACAGATGTGTGTTTGATTCACTCATACAGTTGGTTTGACAAACTCTAGTACGTGAGTTGCAAGATAGTCGGAAAGCAATGCATCCATCGCAAACATAACTACTGAGCCGATCATCATCAACAGTCCGATGTGATAGAATACAGTCTTGTACAGTCCACCCTGCGAGACTTTGAGTGCCATTGCGGAAATTACAGATGTCATAAGTACCATAGCAGGCATCATCATTGCCATGAACTGTGGGTCTATTGGAGTGATCTTCAGTGTGTCGGTATTTACCTCCACTGTGCTTACAAGCTCAAAGAATATACCTGTGAGCTTGTTCATCAGTCCAAAGACTGCCAGAGTGAGTGCATGTAATACAATTATGATTGTCTCAAATGTCTTTGCAGTCTGAGCTCTCTTTGCTCTCAATTCGTTGATCTTTACTGTGATGTCTGCGACGTAGTTTCCTGCCACATTCATGTCGCCGCCTTTGTCCATGGCATATGAGATGACTTCGTTGCCGTTTGCGATTATCTGGCTTCCAGTGTCTCTTGAGAACAGCTCAAAGCCGAGCTTCTGTTCTACTCTGTGCTTGATTCGATTCTTAAAGTGTTCTATGTAAGCTTGGAGTGGGCCAAAGTCACTTCTCAGTACTGCTTCAAGTGTGCCTCCTACCGAACCTAGTGTGGCGTAGATCTCACCAAAATGCCTGATGAATTCAGGGTACCACTCGTTTACCTGTTTTATTTTCTGCTCCATCTTTCTTGCGATCAGGCCTGGGTATAGAAGTGGTGCAGATGCAATTCCTATGATCAGTGTAGGGGACAGGGCCTGTGTCATGAGGAGCGCTACTCCAATTCCTGCTCCAGCACCTAATGCCATGTAGACTTTGAGCCTGAATTTGAGGTCGGCATCTGCTGAGGCATATCCTAGCTTGTCTCGCGGAAACATAACATACATCATAAAGACAAAGGCGCTC
>JBKBQK010000048.1:0-10029 GCA_046292705.1 Candidatus Nitrosotenuis sp.
ACACTTGGCACCTCACTTGGAATGAACGTGCATGATGGTTCACTTGCAGTTAAAGGCCACAGAAATCACATGGAAACAATCAATGCAGTATTCAAAGCAGGCTCAATTTCAAACATGGTCAAGACTGGCAAATTAAAAAAAGGAATCATGTACGAATGCATCAAGCGAAAGATCCCGTTTGTTCTTGCAGGCTCGATTCGAGATGACGGCCCTCTGCCTGATGTAATAACAGATACTGCAATTGCACAACGAAAATACAAAGAAGTTCTCAAGGATGCAAAAATGGTTATCATGGTGTCAACTATGCTGCACTCAATAGCCACTGGAAACATGATTCCGGCAAATGTCAAAGTTATCGTAGTGGACATAAATCAGCCCACAGTTACAAAACTCATGGATAGGGGTACGTGGCAGGCACTTGGAATCGTGACTGATGTCGGCGCTTTCTTACCATTAATCACACAAGAAATTAAGAAGTTAAGGAATTAGCAATATCTCGTTTAGCACGTGTGGGTTCTCAAGAGCAGACAGATCTCCGAGGGGAGCTCTGGTGAGTTTTGCTTTCAATAACCTTCTCATTATCTTGCCGGTACGTGTCTTTGGTAGATCTGATATATGATAGACAAATTTTGGCTTTGCAAGCTTGCCTATTTTCTTGGATATGAAATCACGAATTTCGTTTGAAATGTTGTCATTTTCAGTAGTGTTTTTCAAGACAACAAAAAGAACTATTGCTTCTCCGCTAATCTCGTCTGGGATTGATATAACACATGCATCAGAAATCTTTGGATGTGAGATCACAAGCTGTTCAATTTCTACTGTGCTTAGCCTATGACCTGCAACATTGATGACATCATCGACTCGCCCATGCATGTACCATAGACCATCGTTGTCTACCAGAACATAATCACCGTGAAACCAGACATCTCCGTATTGATTCCAATATGCATCGAGATATCTCTGATGATCGTTTAACAGACCACGCGTCATAGTTGGCCAAGGTGACTTGACTACCAGGAACCCCTTTTTGTTACGTAGCGAGTTTTTTTTCTCATCAAATACATCAAGATCAAAGCCAGGGCAGGGTATCCCAACAGTAGTCGGTTTGAGCTTCATGCCTGGAAAAACAGACAACATAGCGCCGCCAATTTCCGTTCCTCCAGCCAAATTCATTATTGGAATTTTTTTATTGCCAATTTTTTCGAACAACCACCACCACGATTCTTCATCGATCGGTTCACCAGTTGTTGGAATTATTCTAATTGAGTCAAGACAAAATTGCCGCCGTGGTTCAAGGGCATATTTTCTGAACATTCGGACTGCAGTAGGAGAGGTACCAAAAATAGTTACACCATATTTCTGAACCAGTTCCCATAATCTGTTTGGGTTGGGCCAGTCTATTGAGCCATCATATATTACTGCAGTAGCTCCAATTTCCAAAAGCCCATAAACATTCCATACCTGACCTGTTATCCACCCAATATCTGCGGGCCAAAGCAAGACATCGTCAGGTTTTAGGTCGATTAGGTATGACGCTTGATGTCCTGCATAGACGGCAAACGCGCCATGCGTGTGTATGACACCTTTTGGTCTGCCAGTTGTGCCTGATGTATATAAAATAAACAAGGGGTCTTCTGAATTCATTATCTGTGTGTGACATTTTTCAGATTGTTTTTCTGTGAGTTCGTTGTAATCCATGATGTTTTCTGAGAAATCATATTTGTCGACGTTCTTGTAAGGATCTACAATTATTTTTTTTATGTTGGTATCTTTTACAGCTTCTTGCATTACTTCTTTTTGCGAAACGGGTTTTCCTTTTCGGAAGAATCCATCAGATATAAAAAGAATTTTTGCATTGCAATCTTGAAGTCTAGTTCTTAGCGAATCTGTACTATAGCCAGAAAATATCACAGTTTGTATTGCACCGATCTTTGCACAAGCAAGGATTGCAACAAATGCGTGTAGCATCATCGGCATGTATATTGCCACAACGTCGCCTTTTCTTACGTTTAATGTGATTAGCGCATTAGCGAGTTTATTTATTTTAGCTTCAAGATTCGAATAGGTAACGGATAAAGTCGTGTCATCTTCGGATACAAAATGATATGCAAATTTATTTGGAGATTTTTTTGCAAATTTTGTAATTGTCGAGCTTATTATGTTGAGTCTACCATCGACAAACCATTTTGGCCATGGTTTACCATTAGAAAAATCTGAGACAATTGTATACTTTTTTTCCCACATTATACCAATGTCATCATTTACTGCATCCCAAAACCAATTCAAATCACGAACTGATTTCCTACAGAGATCATCAAGTGAGGCCAACTGATGTTTCTGCATAAACCTATAAATGTTTGAGCTTGTTTCCTGCTCCTTTGTGGGATGAAAAACAAAATCGCTCAACTGATAAGACATTATAAGTATTAAATTTAAATCAAGAAATTTCTATGCCAAGTCTTCGTGCACAGGCAATGGCAGTCTTTCCATCTTCATCTGAAATTCCAGCATTCTGAATCTGCTAGACCATTTCGTTTTGTAGCTACGGGTATTTTCCTAGTATTCCCTTAATACAGGCACTACTTTATGTTCAATTTCATATCTTATCTTCTTCCAGTCTTGGTTTTCAAGGTGGCTGAATTCGGGCAAATTGGATATGATTCGCACAAGTTCGGCCACGTCTACGTCGATTTCGTTAAAATCACTCATGTCAAACCGATTTTTTCTTTAAATATGCTCAAAGTCTTCGCTGGGTCTGCCTTACCTTTTGTTCTTTGCATTACTTTGCCTATGAGATAGTTGATTGTCTGAGGGTTTTCTTTTGCTTGTTGGACTGCAACAGATTCTTCTTGAATTATTGAATCGATTATTTTTCCAAGTTCGACCTCATTTGCAATTTTTCCTAATCCTATTTGAGAAACAATCTCAGACACTGGTTTCCCAGTTTTAACTATTTCTTGCAATGCATTTTTTGCGGATGTCCGAGTTATTTTGCCAGATTTAATAAGATCTGCCAAATCGGACAGATGTTTTGGCGTAATCTTTGAGCTTTCTCTTTTTTCTCGTGTGTCAACTAGGCCCATCAAGTCAGTAGTGATCAAATTTGCAATCTCTTTTGCATTTGATTCATCATGTGCATGCTCAAACAAATCAGAGTAATACTTGTCGGATGAAAGAACATCTGCCACCTGTGGGGGGATACCATAGGCAGTAATATAGCGTTCTTTTTTAGAACTAATGCTTTCTGGCATGTTCTTTTTCCACTGTTCCAATAATTTTAAATCAAGGATCACCCACGGTATGTCGCCTTCAAGAATGTATCTGTAATCCTCATCTTCTTCTTTAGTTCTAGATGATATTGTGATCATTCTTTTGTCATCCCAATGACGTGTTTCTTGGATTATTGGAATGCCTCTTGCTTTGAGACTCTCTTGTCTTGTGAGTTCAAAATGTATGGCTTTTTCCAAATCATAAAAAGAGCCTATATTTTTTATTTCGACTTTTGCACCGCCTTCAATGGAGACGTTTGCATCAGCACGCATCGCACCCTCAAGTGTTGGGTCTGAGACATCAAGATTTTCAAGCAGATCCGATAGTATGTTCAAAAATATTCTTACTTGCCTTGGGTTATCGAAATCAGGTTCAGTTACAATTTCAACAAGCGGTGTGCCTGCTCGATTGTAATCTACCAAGGTGATTTGTGTCCGTTCTGACGCACCTTCATAAATGAGCCTACCTGGGTCTTCTTCGAGCTGAATTCTGCGAATCCTGATGTCTTTTCCCTCAATTGTGATTTTTCCTTTTTCACCTATGCTTGTGGGTTCATACATGTTGAGTTGAGTAATTTGGAAGTTTTTTGGTAAATCTGGGTAAAAATAGTTCTTCCTAAAGAATCCAATTCTAGGAGGAATTTGGCAATTTAATGCCAGTGCAATCATGGTGGCTTTTTCCACTGCCTTTTGATTTAATCTCGGCAGTGTGCCTGGTATCCCAATGCAGACTGGGCATATGTTCATGTTTGGCGCAAACCCTCTGTAATTTGCCTTGCATGAGCAAAACAGCTTGCTTTCAAGTTTGGTCAGCTGACAGTGGATTTCAAGACCTATCATAGTGGAACACCTGGAAGCTTTGTCTTGCTTTGGAGTGCATATGCTGCCTGTAGCAGTTGTTTTTCTTGTAGTGTGTTTGCATGAATTTGTATGCCTATTGGCAACCCCTCGTGAATCTCGTATGGCACCGATATGGCAGGAATTCCGGTAAGGTTTGCAGTTACGGTGTTGATGTCTGCAAGATATAGCGCTAGTGGGTCTTCAATTTTTTCGCCAATCCTAAATGGAAGAATTGGAACAGTGGGCGAAATCAGAAAATCAAATTTTTTAAATGCGCTTACCACCTCTTTTTTTAATTTGCTCTTCACTTTGAGTGCTTTTAGCAAATATTTTCCTGCATAACCAGCAGATGGCACAAAGCCACCTAAGATCATTCTGCGTGTAACTTCTGGACCAAATTTTTTTCTGGCTTTAGATATGTATGATTTGAATTCATATCCTTCCAAATCAAAATCATATCCATACCTCAGATTATCGTACCTTGAGAGATTGCTTCCGGCCTCGGCGGTAGTAAGTACATAGTAAGCGGCTATGGTGAATTTTACTAGATCTAGTGATATTTCTTCGATTTTCGCCCCAAGCCCTTCAAATGTGGAAACGGCCCTCCAGAACGAATTTTCTACATTCTTGTCTATGCCGTCACCCTTACTCATCTCTGAGATTATGCCTATTTTTTTACCGCTAATTCCAACATCTATTCCGTCCAGATAATCTTGGTTTTGGTTATCTATTGTCGTGTTGTCGTTTTTGTCTTTGCCTGCGATATGATTTAGTAGAAGTGCAATGTCCTCGACTCGTCTTGCAAAGGGTCCGATTTGCTCTATGCTGTTTGCAAAAGACACCAGTCCGTATCTTGAAATCAAGCCGTATGTAGGCTTCAAGCCTACAACAGAACAAAAACTCGCTGGGTTCCTAACTGAGCCGCCTGTATCTGAACCAAGGGAAACTACACACTCCATGGCGCTTACTGACACTGCGCTACCGCCAGAAGAACCACCCGGAACGTAGTCGATATTCCACGGATTCTTGCTTGGACCATAGGCAGAAAACTCTGTTGTACCACCCATCGCAAATTCGTCGAGGTTAGTTTTGCCGACGATTATTGCGTCTTCTGATTTTAGTTTTGAGACCACCGTTGCGTCATATGGAGCAACAAAATTCTCAAGCATTTTTGAAGCGCAAGTGGTTTTCATTTCTTTTGTGCAAATGTTGTCTTTGATCGAGATTGGCATTCCATAAAAAGCACCTATATGTTCCTTTGACCTGATTTTTTTATCGATATGTCTTGCTTGTTCTAGTGCTTCATCATTTAGAGAAATATATGCATGCAGTTTGCCATCATATCTTTTTATATGCTCGAACGTTTTTGCTATAAATTCCTCTACTGTAATGTTGCCATTTTTTACGTTGCTGACATATTCTACGGCGGAAACTGCAAGATTCAACTTAGTTCATCTTTGGCGCTCTGATGTAATTTTCCTTGTAATGTTTTAATTTAGATATTAGTTTTGATTCAAATGGAATGTATTTGTCCTCTCTAAGATCATTTATCGTTACCTCTTGGACGGGGATTTCTTCGGATTCAATGTCTGCTTCGTCTAATGTGTCAAAGTAATTTAAGATCTTTTGAATGCGTTCAAAATATTCGTCAGGATTCTCTATTTCTATCCTCATTAGTTTTGCAATGTGTTCTATGTCTTCCTTTGTAACCACTCGTATCACCTAAGGTGTTAGTCTATCTACATCTCTTGGGTAAAATGTAGTATCTCTTATGTTTTCAGTACCTGTGAGTGCCATCATCAGTCTTTCAAGTCCTATTCCACATCCTGCATGTGGTGGAATGCCATAATCAAATACTCTCAAATGATACTCAAAGGCGTCGATTTTGAGACCTTTGTTTTTCATGCGTTCCTCAAGTTCTTGCCGTTTCTCGACTCTGGTGCTTCCAGATGACAACTCTAAATCACCAAACATCAAATCAAACGATTCTGATATTTTCGGATCTTGCTTGCTTACTTTGACATAGAATGGCTTTGGGCCAGTCGGCCAGTCCCTAATAAAATAAAAGCCATCGAGACCTATTTTTTTGAGATTCGAAGGATATAGATCGTCACCCCACTCTGTCTTTGCACCGGCTTTTTGCATTCTGTCTACAAGCTCAGAATAGGTGTATTGTGGAATCTCGCTTGGCAGTTGCGGTATGATAAATTCAGCGTCTGTGTTTTCTTTTGAATATTCTTGAAGTGTTCTAATTGAAATCTGTATTATTTGTTCAATTCGTTTCATGATGTCGTTGTAATCTACATATGCTTCTTCTAGGTCTATTGAGATTGCTTCTGATAGATGTCTGTTTGTTCTTGATGGTTCGGCTCTAAATATTGGTGCAATTTCAAATACCTTTTCAAAGCTCATTGTAAGTTGTTCTTTGTATAACTGTGGCGATTGGGCCAAAAATGCCTCTTTGTTGTAATAAAATATCGGAAACAGTGCAGCCCCGCCTTCTGTTGCTGTAGCAATCATTTTTGGCGTATTGATTTCCAAAAAACCGTTTTCGTAAAAATAATCTCTAATTGATTTTAGAACGAGATTACGTACCTTGAATATGTGTTGCAGTGACTTGCGTTTAAGGTCTATTGCTCGTATCTCAAGTCGTGTGTCTATGTTCTTGACTGTTTTTGCGTACGGCTCAAATGGTGGTATTTTCTCTACATCGGAAAAGACTTTAAGTTCCATTGGGATTATCTCTACTCCGCTTGGCGCTTTTTCTGATGGCCTTACCATACCTTTGATTCCAATTGATGAGTGTGCCTTCAGCTGCGAGATTTTTTGATGAATGTCTTCTGGACAAGTTCCGGTTTTTGTTACAATTTGGATTTCACCTTCTTTGTCTTTAAGCATTAAAAACGAAATGTTTCCATGGCTTCTAACACTGAGCACCCAGCCCATCACCACGACTTCAGTGTCAGCCATTTGTGAAGATAATTGATTGGAATAATGCGTTCTGCGCCATTTTTCAAGTTCTGTTCCTATCATACGATGCATTTTGGTCTATTCTCCTCGGTATTTATTTCATGAAAAAGAGATTTTTATTGCGTGAAGGTATAATCTGTTAAATAAGCCTACGATCAGGCCTTTTGATTTATCGGCTGCTCACCAGTTCTAAATAACACCTGATCAATACTTGAAATGTCATCAAGATCAAACTTGTTCAGAGACTTTCGTTTTATCTTTCTAACCAATGTGATGTCTCGCTTAAAGAACATGTTTACACTCCAGTCTATGGCAACTTTGAGTTTCTTTTCAAACGTGGGAAGCATAGTAAGGTAATATGTCTTCCACACGACCCAAGCGAGTGGACCAGATAGTTTTCTGCCAGAGATCATGGCAATACCATTTCTTTTTCCTATGATTGCCATCATGCCTTTGCTCTCATAGTTGAATTCTTTTTGGACGCCATTTTTCATTGCAGAGTTGAGATTGTGTGCGACTATTTTGCTTTCTCTGAGTGCGTGTTGAGCAGTAGGTGGGTATAGACTTCTTGTTTTTTTGTCTGTTATTGCTGCACAGTCCCCAAGCACAAACACATTTGGATAATTTGGTATTTTGAGGTTAGCGTCAACTACAATTTTTCCTGCCTTGTGCTCACAGTCAAGGTTTGTAATTACTGGATCGATCGTAACCCCCGCTGTCCAAATAAGGGTGGAGCACTTTATTGTCTCACCATTTCCTAAAAACACATAGTCGTCGCCAGCATCAACTGCCTTCGTATTTGGGATTATTCGTATGCCAGCATTTTGAAGAGATTGATACGCTTTTTGCGCCAACTCTTCTCCTAATTCTGGTAGTATTCTATCTTTTGCAGAAACAAGAATCATTTTGATGTTATGGGGATTCACATTTTTGTAGTAATTTTTTGCAGAATCTCTGACGAAATCATTTATCTCACCTATTGTTTCAACGCCTGCAAATCCTGCACCAACTACCACCACAGTCAATAGCTTTTCTTGAATTACTCTATCTTCCTCCCCATCAGCTATTTCGAGCATGTGTATGAGATGAGTCTTTATTGCAATTGCATCCTGTATAGTTTTAATTGTAAAGGAGCTTTTCTCGATTCGTTTATTTCCAAAAAAGTTAGTTCTGCTACCAAGCGCAATCACCAAATAATCATACTCAAGTACCTTTACCTTGCCGTCAAAAGTGCGAGTAATTGCGACCATCTTGTTTTTCAAATCAATTGAGGAGACTTTGGCCTGAATGAATTCCGAATTTTTACAAAACATACGCAAAGGAATTGATATATCGCTTGGATGTATAACACCAGACGCCAATTCAGGCAACATTGGAGTGAACAAAAAAAAGTTGTCTTCGTTTACTAGCGTGATCTTTACATCCTTGCTTGCAAACGCTTTTTCAATTTGTCGCAGTACTGAAATTCCAGCAAATCCGCCTCCCAGTATCAAGATTTTGCTAACAGATTGCAATCCCAACTTTCCTTTTGTTTATTACAAACAGACTTTGGTAATCATTGTTTTTTCTTTGGTGAAAAAACAAGATCTTGCTCGTCTTTGTAATTAATATGCCAAAAACCCTAACTATGTTATTTATCATGATGACATAAAATGAACAAATTCCATTTGGTGTCCTTCTTACATAATGCATAAGATGAATTATCCTTAGCGTGCAAAAGTCCTAGTTTGTTTGTAGAAAACAAACTAATTCATTGGCCCCACGCCTGTATGTATTTTTTGAACAGTTTAAGAATTATTTAGCCACAAAGATTATGCCAATTATGAATGAAAACCACGATATTGTGGATTACATAAGAGAACTTAGAATGGTTCTAGCAGATAGTATAGACGTTCTCCTGAATCTGCAATTTGAGGAAGATAATGAAGAAGATGAACTCGTACCAATCACCAGTACCGTAGATCTGGTTGACATGAGTTATGACGTAGCTTACTCAAATAAGCTAAAAACAGCCGAGTCAGAGTTTTTAAAACGGCAAACTTGATTATTTGTATAAATCTCTAAGATACTTGTCTTCAGCAACAAGTTCGTTAATACCTGCTAAAACTCCCGCAATTATGTCGTCCGCCAAGTTGAAAACAGGATGAATCGTCTTTCCTTTTGCGTCTTTACAACTGATTTCTATCATTAAATCGTGTTCATCAAAACCTTTCTTTCTTGAGATTATGGTTGCCTTCTCTATATTGGCCGCAGAAATGACAATTTTTTTAGAGTTCTGAGACTCGAAGATGATCTTGTCATCGCCACTTTTCTGTCTTTCTAGGATGAGTTTGCCTCCTAGAACTTGAGTTTGCCAACCCGGATACCCCTCCACATAATCACAATCAAACTCGCGTTGATCTGATAATTTAGTTTGTTTTTTGTCAGCAAGTGCACTTTCCCTAAGAAAGTTTGCTTGTTCTTTGATGTATTTCCAAAGATTGTCTTCAAATTTTTTTGCAGTGTATATTTTGGTCAATGTGGCGGCAATCCCAATGACTGGAACAACAAATAACGGTGCAGACATAATCAGGTTTTTACCCCACTCGCCTGTTCCAACAGTAACCTCAAAATTACTCGGTGCGCCCTTAATTGATATGTCAGTGCTTCGTCTTGCCCCCGCCGCAGTTCTTAGTGCGCCAAGTTTTCTTGCTTGTATGAAACACCAAGAGATTGGCTGAGTTTGATCTTTTGAAAAGGCTACTTCGAAGTTGTTCTCAGTAAGGTACGTTTCAATTCTTGTGGCGAGTCTTTCTATATCTACATTGTAATCATGGAAACGGTGCGTTTTTGTCATTTTGTACTAGTTGTATTATTATGCTATTTATAACTAATCGAGGGCTGGGCATTATTCTCCCAAAAAAATAATCAGTTGCCAAGCATATGTTTGATACATTGCGGCCTTGCCCTG
>JBKBQK010000049.1:0-9956 GCA_046292705.1 Candidatus Nitrosotenuis sp.
GTACCAGGTTGCTGTCTATAACTGTGTGATGGGCAGGGCAAGGCCGCAATGTATCAAACATATGCTTGGCAACTGATTATTTTTTTGGGATAATAATGCCCAACCCTCAACTATATAATCGCCGTCAAAGATTCTGGTAGTCAAGGCTGATCAGATGGTAAAAGATTGCCATCCAAATAAGATATGCGATTGAGTTTTTTCGAAAAGGCCGTAACCACGATTTTGGATTGATGTCGTGTAGTCCAGAAAAAGTCAATGTCAAAACTAGATATGATTTGCTATATAGTTGTGTCAGATTTTCTTTTTACGAGTTTGCCGTGACCGGGTTTGCCCACAATTTGCATGTTTTCCGTAACTGTAGTTCCTCTAACCAACACAGTCTGCGGCCACCCTTTCAGCTTCCACCCTTCATACACCATATAATCCGAGAATGCGCCAAAGAAATCGGCGTTGACCTTGTTTTCTTTTTTCAGATCAATTAAGGTGATATCAGCGTCAGATCCTTTTTGCAGTGCTCCTTTTTGCGGATACATGCCAAAAATTTTTGCGGCGTTTGCACTTGTCAGCTCTACCAGTCTTCCAAGATCTATTCTGTTCTTGTTTACACCTTCAGATAGCAAGATCGGAAGTGACACGCCGATCCCTGGGAAACCGGCAAGTGACGACCAGACATCACCGCCTACTTTGAGCTTGATGCGGTTTGCGACGTGATCTGTGCCTATGGTGTCGATTGTTTTCTCAGATATTGCCTGCCAGACTCGTTGATTGTCCGACGTAGTTCTGATTGGTGGCATCACTTTTGCCAGATATCCTTTTTGATTTTCATAAGACAGTGTCATGTAATGAGGGCAGGTCTCCACGAAGATCTTGGTTTTCTTTTTTCTTTCTTCTTGTATGGCGTCCAGTGCTGCAGCAGAGCCAATGTGCACAAAGTAAATTGTCGTGCCAAACTCTCGTGCAATCTCGCATACATTTCTGATGCTTTTTACCTCAGAGTCAGGTGGCCTGCTCTGTGACCAGGCTGCAAGGCCGTCTTTTCTGGCCTCCTTTGCTCTTTTTATTCCGCACTCGCACATCTGGTAGTCTTCTGCATGCACAAGCACGGGACACCCAAGCTTTGCAGCGTTTGAGAGGACTTTGCGTATTGTACTTGGCTCAAGCTGCACTTTTGCCTCAAAGAGATCCGATGCTCCAGGATCCATATCCATGTAGACGTGGCCAACTTCGCCGCCAAGATTCATGTAAAGCTTAAACGAGGTGATTCCGTTTTCTGCGCAGAATTTCATTTCATCTGCCTGTCTTTCATCAAATATTGTTGCATGTATGGCGTAATCAACATAGTGTGAGGTCTTTGATGCGTCAAGCTGGGCCTGCAGGTGTATTTTGTAGGAACGCCCAAGGCGAAGCATCCTCATCATGGTGGTAACACCGCCAAGGGCTGCAGCCCTCGATTCTGTCTTTGCTGCTTCTCCTATTGGGGAATAAACTCCATAGTGGACGTGTGTATCTATTACACCGGGAATGGCTACTAGCCCCTTTGCGTTAATCTTTTTGTCGCATTGTGGAACGCCTGTGGTAAAGTCGACGATTTTTTCCTCATTGATTACGATGTTTCTATCAAGTAGTCCCTTTGTGCTCATCACATGTATATTAGTAATTACGCAATCTACGGTCAACTAGTTTGATTGAAATGATTCACGTTATTATGCTTACCAGCTTTGTCTGTATGCGAGCTGTCTTTTTGAGAGTCTATCTATTTTGACGTTCATCGAGGCTAGTGCGTCAGCTGCCACCCGATCGTCGATTTCTTTTGGCACACCGTACACTCGGTTTTTGAGTTTTTTGTGGTTTTTTAGAAGATACAAAATACAGTGAAGCTGGTTTGAAAACGACATTGCCATTACCTCCGGTGGGTGGCCCTCAGATGCAATCAGGTTTGCCACGCGCCCCTTGCTGATAAGGTAGATCTTTTTTCCGTTTGGTAGCGTGCACTCATCAAGATTGGGCCTTACCTGCCTTGAATCTCGAAGTAGGAAGTTGGCATCAATTTCCACATCAAAGTGACCTACGTTGCCCACTATTGCCCCATCTTTCATTGAGAGCAGGTGTCTTTTTGTGATGATGTCTGTCATGCCGGTGCATGTAATGAAAATGTCACCGATCTTTGCGGCCTCACTCATTGGCATTACATCAAAGCCGTCCATGTGTGCCTCAAGTGCCTTGATTGGGTCAACTTCGGTCACTATAATTTTTGAGCCCATGCCAGCGCATCTTTGCGAGACACCCTTGCCAAGCCATCCATATCCGCACACCACTACTCTTTTTGATGCAAAAAGCAGGTTCATTGCGCGAAGGTAGCCGTCGACTGTGGACTGGCCTGTGCCGTACCTGTTGTCAAACATCATTTTGGTTCTTGCGTTATTTACTGCAATGATTGGATATCGTAGTTTGCCTTTTTTTTCCATGGCGTAATACCTGCTCACACCAGTTGTGGTTTCTTCGGTTGCGCCAAGTATCTTCAGGTCTTTGAATCTTTTATCAAAATGCACCTTGATGTTTAGGTCGCCGCCATCATCAGTTATGATCTGAGGTCTGTGTGAGAGAACTTGGTCTTGGCACCACTTGTATTCTGATTCTGTTTGGCCGGACCAAGCATACATCGTGATTCCCTGCGATTCCAAAAATACTGCAATGTCGTCCTGTGTGGTAAGCGGGTTTCCTCCACAGGCCACTACCTCTGCGCCAAGCTCTTTTGCCCCTACAAGCAACACGGCAGTCTCCTTTGTCACTTGGAGGCAAAAGCCAAGTGTAATTCCTTTTAGCGGCTTTGATTTTTTTAGGCCGTCTATTGAGTTTGTGAGGATCTGCATGTGGGCTTTTGCCCATTTGTACTGGTATCCTCCTCGCTCAAGTAGGTCTGAAACCTTTTGGTTCAACGATATAGAGTAAGCTTGCACTAAGATAACAATTTGTAAATGAGTAAAAATAGAGCGGTGTTTGTGCAGAACTGAGGGCTGGTGGCTTAGTGGTATAGCGCTGCATTCGCAATGCAGAAGTCAGGGGTTCAATTCCCCTCCAGTCCACCATATAATTTTGAAAATAAAGTTTTTGAGGATTGGATATAAATCCCACTCATTTTGATCATATTCCAAAGGATCTAACTCGATCAATGCTTTTTCTGATGCAAGGTTTACCTCTCATTTTTTCACACCAGCAAGGTGGTCTTCTCGTCCTGTTTGATAAAAGGGTAGAATAGAATCTCTTTCAAAATTGAGTCTTAGGTGCAGTAAAGAGTCTTTTTGAACTCTTCTGCGTTTTGTGTGAAGGTACATTCTTTGCATACATGCCAGGTGCGATGTGTTAACACCTTGAGTGGTGCGTCATATGATATCGAGTACATTTTGCCGCCACACTTTGGACATGGTAAAGGAATGTCTATTTTCACATTATGAACAAACACTTTATACCTATTAAAGATGAGTTTGACTAAATGGACACCATTGTAAATGAAATTTTCTGATCGTGTCTGAGTCTGTCTTGTTTTCCAGTAAACGTTATACATAATCAAAGCCGAATAGTTTTATGAAAGTTTTCAACGGAAAACAAGCAGCGCAGGATTACATGTCTGCACACACCCTTGCATTTTCTACACCGGAGCTTACCCTGATGAGATATTCGTTCTGGCTTGGAGACATGATTCCAGACCCAAAGAACAAGTCAAACACAATTCCAAGAATAATGGCGTATGTGGACGAAAAGGATTTTGCACCAGTCGAAATAATCGACGAGGATCACTACGAGCCAACAGGCGCGGTGAGAAACACGGGGATGTATGGAAGTGTAAACAAAGTCACAGATGCTAACACCAAGTTCTGCTCTGAGTGCGGCTCTAAGCTGTCTGCTTCTGCGAAGTTCTGCACCGAGTGCGGTGCAACTCAGGATTAGTTTTCTGGATTTCTGATTTTTTAGACAATGTTTATGTGCGAATTCATCCATACCATACCATGTCAAAATCAAAAGCAAACGACTGGGATGGCCTGTGGGAGGAATACACCGCCTTGCTCAAAAAATGGATGCAGGCGTATGAATCCCTACAAAAGATCGGCGCAGACATTCAAGCAAAGTACAACGAGGTAATGCTCAAGGCCGTCAACGAATCCAGTGAAAAGACGCTCAAAGAATTCCACGAAAACTGGCAAAAATCCATGAACAATGTGGCATTAAATGCGTTCAAACAGTTTGGAGAGAACTGGCAGAAGATAACAAGTGAGACAGGCATGGAACAACTCAAAGCGTATGGCGAGCTGATGAACACATTTGCCCAGACATGGCAAAAAATGTGGAGGAAGTAACCTACGTGATCATTATTGGTCAAGATACCAGACGAAGTAATCCAATTAATCATCAAAGAAGGCAATGTGGTAGAAATCGCAAGTGTTGACGTAAAGGGTATTCCAAACATTTCGCCGCGATACGTGATGGCAATCCTTGATGACGAGCGTCTGGTTTTTGCAGACGCATACATGAACAAGACGTACACAAACATCAAGCGATGGCCCAAAGTGAGTGCTGCCATAGTCGACAAGGTTCACCGTGGTGGATTTCAGCTGAAAGGCGATGCAGAAGAGATCAACGACTCCCAACTGTTTTCACAGTGTGCAAAAAAGCTAGGCGAGCTTGGCTTCGATACAGGGCCGGTGTACATCTGGGCGTTGAACGTAAAAGAGATTTACTCCATCAAACCAAGTGAAGCATCCAAGTATCCTTTATTTTCTGCATACAGATAATCAGACTTTGGTTCCGCATTTTGTGCAGAACTTTGCTCCAGTTCTAAGCTCGGTTCCGCAAGATTTGCATGCGTTTGCAGGTGGAGAGAATTTTGGCATCAAAGCAGGATCGGGGGATGGTAACGTTCCAAGTGCGCTGAACGCATCTTTTGCAGATACCACAGATGGCGGCCTTCCCGGCGTCTGCGCAGGCATCACCGGGACGCGTCCGCCCATTCCGCCCATCACGCTTCCTCCCATTCCGGGCATCAGACCTGGAGACTGAGTGGTTCCAAGACTGCCTGCGCCCATCTTGTCAATTACTTTTTTTATCTCAAAGATCACCTTGACTGCCAAAAACTCTAACGCCGAATAAGCTACCACATAGTCGCCAAGTTTTTCAAAGAATTCTTTGTCTGACAGCTTTCCTTGCTTGTACATGGTGTTTGCATCCAAAAACGACTCATAGTATCCTTGCGAGTCTTTAAAGAGGTTGTCTAGTTTTTCTGCAAGCAGATTCAGAGTGTCGACTTCGCCTAGTGACATGTCAGGAATTGATTATTCTATTATTAATTACTTTACCAAAAAATGGAGTTTTAGATTTTTGCGAGTGCTCGCTCAATCATATTTTTGTAGGCCTCTTTTGATGCAGCGCCAACTTGTTGCGCGATTACTTGGCCTTTGTGCAACAGCATCAGTGTCGGAATTGAAAAGATGTTGTATTTTGCTGCCAGCTCGTTTGCTTCGTCGACATTTACCTTGACGAATTTGACTTTGCCTTCATAGTCGCGTGCCAGCTCTTCTACAACCGGTCCTACCATTCTGCATGGACCGCACCATTCTGCCCAAAAATCAACAAAGACAGGTTTTGGTGAGTCCACTACCTGTGCTTGCCAGTCTTTTGCGCTTGAGACGTGAGTGAGTGACATTACTGAAAACCCTCCAACCAATCATACCTAAATATCTTCAGATGTTTTCTGGAAAAAACACTATATACTTAAATTGGATCTGAGGTTGATGCACATTATGAGCTCAGAGCTGCGCCTCAAAAAATTGCGTGGATCTGGCGGATTCGTTCTGGCCCAAGTCACCGACGATCAGCAGCGAAAAGGAAACCTTGGTGGCCCCGATCTGTTTTTGGCTCCAGTCGGCAGAATAGAGCCGGAGCGAATTTCAAAATATTACTGTAACACATGTGAAAAGGACTACGAGGGAAGTCCCAAGATAGAATATGAAAATCCAAACGAGGAGGTGGCACAAAATCTAATTTTGCGTGAACGAGGCCAATACCTTTGCACCATATGCGGCTCAACTATTGCGGAATACCGCGAGTTCCAAAAGCCAAACCAGCAGGCAGATATAGGCCTTGCAAAACCGCTAGTAACAGAATCAGTAATGACACCATCCCAACAACCGGCAACTCCCCCTCCACCGACACCTACATTTGCAGCAGCGATGCAGATGGATCCACCAACATTATCTACGCCACAAACGCCAACATCCGAGTCTGGCTCGATCAACTCTATTGTCGGAATGGCAGTATACGACGCTAACGCAAAAAAGGTAGGGGTCGCAAAACAGGTAGGCATCAATTCTTTAAATCAAGTAGTTCTAATTATAACAAGAAACGACGGGCAGGATCAAGCGGTGGAATGGAACAAGATAAAAAAAATTGGCGAGATAATTCTGCTGGGGGACGGCTCAGAGCGCGCCTCAGGTAGCATGATTTGCTCAAAATGTAATTTTGAAAACAAGGCCGGCTCCAAGTTTTGCGAAAGCTGCGGAAACAAGCTGTAAGATGAATTCGGCTACCAGAAATATCATAAAGGATGTAATCATAGTTGCAGTTGGAGTAGCTGCCATCTGGATCGGCCTGCAGGTAGTCTTTGGCACACAGAATCCATTCTATGTTGTTTCAAGTGGAAGCATGATACCGGTTCTAGAAGTTTATGACGTTTTGGTAGTGGATGGCAAGGTTCCTTTTGAAGACATTCAGATAGGCGACATCATCGTGTTTAATCGTCCAAGCGGCCACGACCGAGTCATAGTGCACCGAGTGGTGGCAATACTTGACGAAGAGCCAAAGGTGATCCGCACAAAGGGAGACGCAAACCCGGTCTCCATTCCTGGCACCGACTACCCAATAACCGATGACGAGTATATTGGCAGGGTGGTGTATGTGATACCCCAGATAGGTTACGTGACTAGGATTCTTACTCCGCCAATCAACTACATAATAATTGCAGTGATAATAGGCATAATGATAGTAAAGCAGTACTCGAAGGGAAAAAAGAGTCAGCCCAAGCTTCAGTTCACCCAGCAGGAGCAACCAGTCTCAGGTGAGGAGTTTGTCAGGGCGTCAGATGTTGAGCGTGACTCCAAGCTTGACTCTAACAAAAAGACAGACAGTGACCAGAACTACAGCAAATAGATTATCAAACAGGGCGAGAAGACCACCTGACTTGTCCGGTAGTAGTTCATTTTGTGATTTTGAAGACGCGCTTAAAGTACTCAGAGTTCTCTGGTGCTTCGTCGCCGTCCTCTTTTACCTTGGCAAGCCTCTTGGCAAGCCTTTTCTTGTAGCCAAGCTGCATCTGGCGCGCAATTTGGATCCTTTGTGCCTGCGGTGATCCTGCGCCGTGCATTGATTCTGTGAGGTATCCTACTGCGTTTCTTCCCAAAGTCATGTTTTCAATTAGTCTGAGTATGCGCATCCTGTTTTCGACGTCAACTCCTTTTCTTCCTGCAAGATATTTTTTGAGCAACGGTCCTGTCACTGGGTTTCTGAAATCTTTTTCAGAAGGCATCGTCACTACGATTCCTCCTGCGATATCTTGTGCCAGTCGCGATATCTCATATGGGAATCTTGTCACGTTGTGCTTGCATACGTTTGCAAGCATGTCGTCATTTAGCCAGACGCCTGACTTCATCTCGTGTGCCTGGTACGATGAAGCGATTCCTGCTGCATAAATTGACTCATTGAGGTGAGTCATCTCGACCAGCTTTTCTCTGATGTGTGAGACGTCAGGAACGCCGTTGTAGTCTGCGATTGCTGCTGCAGCTCCCACTAGGACGTCACCGAGGCCTGTTTTGCATACATAGCTGCGTCTGTGATAACAGGTGAATCTCTCAATTAGCATGGCGGCAAACTCGTATTCTCCGTTCATGAAAATCAAATCGTTTGGAATGAAGACGTCATCAAAGATTATCATTGCTTCTTGGCCAGCAAATTGGGAGTTTCCTGCATCAATGTCGCCGTCCTCCATGCTTCTTGTGTCGCATGATTGTCGGCCGTAGATGTACGTGATTCCCGGAGCGTCAACTGGGATTGCACCAACTATGGCATAATCTTTGTCTTTTTCTGTGAGTCGAATTGTTGGCATTATGATAATCCAGTGTGAGTTGATGCATCCTGTCTGGTGTGCCTTTGCGCCCCTCACATAGACTCCCTCGTTTGTCCTCTTTACTACGTGTACAAACAAGTCAGGGTCTGCTTGCTCAAACGGTGCCTTGCCCCTGTCACCTTTTACATCTGTCATCGCACCACCTATAACGAGGTTTTCTTCCTGCATCTTTTTGATAAATTCAAGTAGTCTTTTGTGATAGTTTGTGTGATGTTTTTCGTCTATTTCAAAAGTAACTGAATGAAGTGAATTTAATGCATCCATTCCTACACATCTCTGAAAACATGTGCCGGTGAGCTGTCCAAGCTTTCTTTGCATCTTGTTTTGTAAGACCAGATCGTTTGCAGATTCGGCAATGTGTAAGAATCGGTTCACTCGCTTGCCGGAGATTTTTGACATTGGTGCTACTAATTCTTCTTCGCGCACTGCAAGATCATAAGTTTCGGCAACTGCATTAATTGAAGGTCGGATCATTGGATGATCCACTGGCTCTTTTACGAGCTCACCAAAAAGGTAGACTTTGAGATTTCTTCCCCTTAGGCTTTGGATGTATTCTTGGCCATTCCTAATTGGCATACCAATTTTTCCTCCGTACTGCTATAAATATGCAATACAATTCTCGTTGTTATTTATTTCACGCCACTTTAAAAACAGACTGAAAATTTGGTTGTATCAACTTTGGAGCACTAAAGCAGTCTGTTGTGTGAGCATTTGTCATTCCTATTGCCTGCATGTACGCATAGCAGATCGTCGTACCAACAAACCGTAAGCCTCTTTTTTTGAGATCTTTGCTTATTTTGCTGATAAGGGTGTCGATGCAGGAATGCCCGAGAGCTTTTTGAATTTGTTTTGAATTGGCTTGTCGTCTGCAAAACCCCACAGGTACCTGTCAAAAGAGCCAAATTCTTTTTGCACCTCCAGAAAGTGTCTTGCATTATCAATTGTTGATTCTACTTTGAGTTTATTTCTGATTATGTCCTCTGCCCAAAGTCTTTTGATGTTTTGTTTTGTGTATTTTGCAAGTTTTGTTGCAAAGTTGTTAAACGCTTTTCTGTATGATTCTCTTCTTAGTATGGTGGACTAAAGTCCTGCCTGAGCTCCTTCTAGAATCAGGCTCAGAGTCGTGTCATCGTGTTGCGGCACTCCCCACTCTGTTATTGTATTTGGTAAGCAGGTGATCCATTGCCCACTAGCAGCGTCGTATATGTCTTGTATTGATTTAGATGGTTATACAAAATCTTGTGTTTACACTATGAATCTATTTTTGAATACTGCAGCAATTATAACGGCGCCTGTAAATGGTGCAGACCAGTATAGCCATAGATCTCCAACGGCTCCAGAAAGAACTGCGGGTGCAAGTGAGCGTATTGGGTTCATCGACGCGCCAGAAACAAATGACAAAAAGAAGATATCAAGAAATATCACGCTGCCTATTGCAATACTTCCAAATCCTTTGAGTCCCTTTGTGTACACCACCACTAGGATCATAAAAATCAGAATCGAAGTTGCGAGTACTTCGATGCCAAATATTTGAGGTATTGAATATTCGTAATTCGGATGGTTAGCACCAAGATCTGCTTGTGTGCCGATCACAAATTTGACAAAGAGCGCTGCCAAGAAGGCACCTGCAAATTCGGCACCAAGATACACAGGAAGAAGCTTTGAAGGTAAGTGCCGCGTTATTAAAAATGCGACAGTAACTGCTGGATTAAAGTGCGCCATGGAAATCTTTCCAAACAGGAACACCATTGCAGAGACTGCTACAAATGGTGCAAACGCCTCAAAC
>JBKBQK010000050.1:0-9444 GCA_046292705.1 Candidatus Nitrosotenuis sp.
ATTTTCCATTCCTAGGCATAGATTCGGCATTATCAGATTTGAAATATGACGTTGATGATTTTCTTTTTCTATTCATTTTAGTGCTCATTCTGTAGGTTTACGACACCTGGTTCAGGTTTAGTATCTGGTTCTTCTACCTCAAACCATTTCAAACATCCATTTTCATAGATTATGTTTTCATATCTGGCAGTAACAAACTTGCGGTAGTTGTAGAAGGTAGATGGCGATAGATTTAACTTATCACAAAAAGCCACAATATCGACCATCTTCTCTTCTTTTACAAGTTGATATATTTTGTCTAAAGCCCTGGACATGTTTCTTTTCATTCTACTCTACTCTACTCTACTAATTCCTTTAATAAAAAATAATTTTAAAAAAGAGTAAGTAAAGATGTAACTTGGTAGACGAGTTTTATTTTGTAAAAAGTAGAGTAGAGTAAAAAGTAGAGTAGAATTAATCATTTTCTTTCACCAAAATTTCCTCTGAGATCAAAAACTGCCTGTCTTCCTTTTCATAGCATGACGTACAGAGTTCCAGGCAATAGAAACCACTAGATCCACCATCCAGGATTAGACGATGTTTTTTTGGAGTGGAACACTTACATACAAAAGTAACCATCGATGAATTCATTTCAGGTTTAACCCCTCAAGTTTCTTCAATACGCCAGAAATTACGTCGTTGAAGGAATCCCCCGCCCTGCCAAGATTTTTAAGTTTATTGAAGTTTTCCTCTGTAACTACTATGTGTTTTAATGTTCTGTTTATCATTATACAGGTTGAATATTTTTACTAGTTTAAGGGAACTATTCTCACTGCGGTCAATCGGTTCTGTTATTTCCTGTTTGCAGGAGTTCCGGGAAATTGTTCTGTGTTAGTTAATTTCTTAGAGTATTTTTCTGATATTTGTTGTCGCTTTTTTAACTTATTAAG
Organism: Candidatus Nitrosotenuis sp.; assembly: GCA_046292705.1. Taxonomy (GTDB): domain Archaea; phylum Thermoproteota; class Nitrososphaeria; order Nitrososphaerales; family Nitrosopumilaceae; genus Nitrosotenuis. Next base: position 930 of record JBKBQK010000050.1, read on the forward strand.
ATCCATCAGGATTTCCTCCTGTTTTCGCTTAAGTTCGTCAACCTCTTGGCTTTTTTTCTCAAAGTTAGTCTTTTCAGCCTCAAGTTTCTGATTTTGTATTCTGAGCCTCTCAGACTCGTCTATTATTAGGTCTGGGATGGCTTTCCTGTACTCTTCAAAAAACTTCTCCTTGTTTGTAGTATCAAGGTAATGAGATTCAAGATAGGTCTTATGGTCCATCATTCTTTCTGCTATAGCATATGAGATGGCAGGATTGGTCTTCAAGATGGTGTTAAACCTCTTTCGAAAACCCGTACCTATTGCAATATCAAACCTGAATCTATTTTCTCTAATTCGTTCTATTCCTGCCCGCTTTACCACCCTTAGAATAGAACTTTCTATCCCCTTTCTTGTTAAAGATCTTGGGTGGTCTTTTTGACGTGACCTAGAGGGAAAAACATACGATTCTCCAGTAATTTTTTCACCCGCTTTTCTTCTTGTATTTGTGTATTCATCAAGGGCTTTTCTTGCCTCTTGATGTAGGAATGTGATGTATTCATGATTTGATTTTGCGTAGATAGTAACACAATAACATCCATTTGATATCTCTTCAATATGTTTCCATTTCAATTCTTCAAGTGCTCCAACACGAACACCCGAAGCAGACAGAAAATGAATTAAGGCCTTAGTTCTCCTACTGTCGGCAAACTCTAACATTTTTTGAATGTCTTGTGTTGTCCAAGCCTTTGTTCCACTACACTTTACCTTCTCGGGTAGAAACATTCGCAATTTACGTTTTTTATATTCCACATCATTTACAGCAAGAAACTTGTCGATCGCTGCTAGATGTGGGCCTAAGGAATTTGGGCTCAATCTCTTTTTCAAATTAAAGAGATATTCTTCGAGTATTTCCTGCAATTCGTTAGTAGACATGGTAAGAATCGAGTCATAATCTTTCTTTGCCCAATCCAAAAACATATCAAGATTGGTCTTGTATGTCTTGTAAGTAATAGGTGACTTGATTCCCTGTTCAAAGAGCCTCAAACAGCGAGGAGTTTCTGACATGAAGTATCTTTGTCTGACATGCTTATGAGAAGTATTTTCTCCGCTTTCCATCTGAATAACTTATATTTTGGATTCGGCGGCTCGTTATTAATTGGTTAAAAGAAAGGGTTCAAGAGTTAAGGACAAGTGGCGTGAGAAAAAATGGGTCACAGTGATTGCCCCAGAATCATTTAACAACGCGCCGATAGCTTACATACCAATTACAGACGAGAAAAAAGCAATAGGCCGAGTAGTCGAAGTCACCTTATTTGACATTCTAAAAGGCGACCCTTCTCAGTACCAATACAAGATTTACTTTCAGATAAGCAAGATAGAAGGAGACAAGGCGTACTCTATTTTCAAAAGGTACGAGTATGCAAAAGAGTTTCTACGAAGCCTGATCAGACGAGGCTCAAGCAAAGTCAACTTTGTCATGGACGTAAGCACTAAAGACAACTATCTTTTCAGACTCAAAGTCATAGCTCTGACCCATAAAAAGCTCAACACCTCAAGAAAGCACGCCCTCAGACTAATCGCAAAGGACGTGATGGGCAAGACCATACCAGAGATGACAATAGACCAGTTTGTCCAGGCTACCTGCTATGGTAAGATAAATTCAGACATCATGGCTGCAGCAAAGAAAGTTATCCGCATGAGGCATGTTGGACTTGAAAAGGTAAAGCTCATCCGAACTGCCGAAGCCCAAGTCACACTGCTCGAAGCATAAATTTGGAAAGAAGGCTCGGAGTAGACATTCAAGTCATTGTTCATGCCACAGAAGATCTGGAAAAGATCTTTGCAGCATTCAAAGATACGTTTGATCTAGACAAAGAAGAATTCATTGTGCAGAATCTACAGGGACACCATGAGAATCCCATTATTCTGCTTTTGTGCAAGCTCAAAAAGAAAAAGGCGCAGAGTTTTGTCGCAAAGCTTGTCAAAGACATTCCAAAAGAAGACATGTCGCTAATAATTGAAGACCTCCAAAATAGATGCGACGAGTCTGCGCTGTATCTGAGGATTTCAAAGCAGCAGTTAGTTTTGGGCAAGATAATTCCTGGAGACGAAGACTCAATCAAGCTGAAAATCTACACACCGATTTACACGCAAAAAGACCTGATAAAGACATACGCTGAGATTCTCAGCCAAGACAGAATTTAATATCATTTAGAGTAGTAAATAGTTGGGAATGAAGAGCTACAAAGCCGCTCCAGTCTGAGCAACGCAGCTGTGAAGACGCCGCGACGATCTGACCCAAAAATTGAGTATGTGCATTGTTTTAAATAATGTTCTTTCAGCTGTTGGATAGTTGAAACTAGATTACGACATTATTGTTGCCGGTGGCGGATTGGCCGGTATGGTAGCAGCCCAGTCTGCGGCTCATTACTCTAATCAGAGATTGTCGATTCTCGTCGTTGACAGAAATCCTCCTATTTTGCTTGGACGCAAGTCAATCAACGGCTGGATCTGTGGCGATGCAGTATCAAAACAGGCAATCGACTACATGAGTGAGCGAATCAAAGTGACTTGGTCAAAACCCGAAATCGAGCACAAGGTAAAGGGTGTCATGGCACTGTCACCAGACAGGGAGACTGCGATACCATTTGATGGTGACGGGTATTTGCTTAACAGGCAACAGCTACCCCAAAGTCAGTACAAAGAGGCGCAAAAGCGCGGAGTCAATGTGGACTTTGAGATAAATCTGACAGGTCTTTTGTATGATGGTAATCAGGTGGTGGGAGTCGAAGGTCTCAACAAAAAAACTAATCAGCCTTACAAAAAGACTGCACAGGTGGTAATTGATGCAACTGGAGTCACCTCGATGCTAAGAAACCAAATAAAAAACACGACAAAGATGGAACGAAAGATCGACAGAACCGATCTAGAATCGACTGGAAGACATATAATGTATTTTGATCAAGGTGAAGAGGATCTAACTGAATTCGACCCCGATTATTGTTTAATTCATTTAGATCAGGACATTGCGCCAGGCGGATACGGTTGGGTGTTTCCAAAAGGCAAAAACAAAGTCAACATTGGCCTCGGCGTTGAAAAAACCCTTTTGGACAAGAGGAATAGAAGACTTGGCAAGCACGATGACGTTACGGGCTTGATAAACCAGTATGTTGCAAGAAATAGAGCAATCAAAAATCCACGATTGTCAACAGATCCTGAAGACGCACATAATGCTACAGGAAATTTCCAAGTTTCAGTGAGAAGACAAAATGACTGCATGGTGGCAAATGGGTTTATGCTAGTTGGCGATTCTGCATGGATGCCAAAACCACTTGATGCTGGGGGCATTGGTCCTGCGCTAATTGCAGGAACCATAATAGGCAAAAATGTAGTTACAGCAATAGAGTCTGGCGATGTCACGGAAAATGGACTGTGGCAGTACAATGTAGATTATGTAAAAGAATATGGGTACAAAACTGCAGGACTCGAAGTTTTTAGAAGATTATTGCAGATGCTTACCAACGAACAGATCAATTATGGAATGAAGCACTTTTTGGGCAATCTCGATGTAGAGGCAATCAGCCGTGGCGAACATCCGGACTTTTCAATGATTGGCAAGATGGGCATGATAATTCGTGGCGCTCTAAACAAAAAGCTTGCAGACGGCCTCAGGTACACGACTCAGCAAAACAAGTGGCTTGTTGAGCATTATGCCAATTACCCCAAGACGCCAGATGGTTTTGATGAATGGCACAAAAAACTGCTCAAGACGATGAATGAGGCCTACGAGCACCTAGCAAAGTGGGAAAATTAATCGCAATAGTTTTTTACTTTATTACTGTTTTTGATTTGTGGAATTTCAGATTCTAAAAAACCCAATGAGTATGCTCGAGGTTCATCTGGGTAAAGGCGAGACCATCACTGCTGAAGCTGGTGCACTCGTATTCATGAAAGGAGACATTCAAGTTAGTACAAACATGCGCTCTGGATTTTTCAAATCAGTAAAAGTCTCCCTTTTGGGAAGTGAGTCGTTTTTTGTCAACAATTACACTGCCAAGGAAAATGGATGTGTTTTGGGTTTGACTGGGCCTCCCGTTGGAGACATCGTAGAGATTCCGATCGGAACAGATGGAGGATACATCGTACAGTCTGGCTCATACATTGCATCCACCCCGCAGGTCGACATCGACACAAAATGGCAGGGATTTACAAAGGGAATTTTTGGTAGCGAGTTATTCATGCTAAAAGCAACTGGAGAAGGCGAGGTTTTTTGTAATGCGTACGGCGGAATAATCCAAAGACATCTTGTCGACGGCGAGAAGATGGTTCTTGACAACTATCACCTAGTCGCCCTTAGTGCTAATTCTCAGTACAAAGTTACAAAGTTTGGCGGACTAAAGAGCACAATACTTGGAGGTGAGGGACTAGTTACGGAAGTTCTAGGTCCTGCTACTGTGTACTTTCAGACAAAGAACCTCAGGGAGTTGATTGACCTGCTTGGCGTCAAGCATACAAGCGAAACACAGGGGCATAACTTCAACGTAGGCGGATTTCGAGTCGGAATGTAGCTAGTCGCATTTTTATAAAGTAAAACCCATTGAGAAAATATGTTACAGGCATCGTCTACCTATCTTGATTGGAATAATTCCCTAGAGATCCTCAACAAGGCACACGAATCAAGTCTTTTTGTGTTAATTATTGGCCCCAAGGGAACCGGCAAGACGTCACTAGTAAGAGAGTTTGCGGCAAGAAGGGAGATCAATCTAGAGTCGATCAAATTTAGTTTGCGAACTCGTGAAAGCCAGTTGGTCGGCACCAAGACACGGACTGAGGGAACAGGCGGATTTGACGAAGGCATTTTGATAAGATCGATGAAAGAAGGTAGCATTCTGTATTTGGATGAGATAAACGCAGCAGAAGCCGACGTGTTGTTAAGACTCGACGAAGCATTGGACGACAGGAGGCAAATAGTGCTCAAAGAAGCTGCGGGCGAGATGATCAAAGCAGACAAGAACTGGTTTGTCATTGCAACGATAAATCCGTTAACTCATGTTGGCACGAAGGAACTTCCTCCACAACTCTTAAGCAGATTCCCAATCAGAATCAGATTGGACTATCCACCAGAGCAGACAGAGCTTGAGATAGTTAAAAGATACGTGTCAGGATCGCATGAAGACAAACTCCGTCAGGGAATCAAACTTGCAAACACTTTGCGCGAGGCAGCCGCAGTTGAAGAATTGTATTATTCACCGAGTCTTCGTGAAACCATTGCATTTGGCAAACTGCTTGATGCCGGTGTTGATGCAAAAAAGGCAGCAAACATAGTGTTTGCAAATGTGTATGCACAGTGGGGAAATGTAGAATATCAGAAGGTAAACGATATCATCACATCTATGTTTGGTAATTGATGCAACAAGCACATTTTAGAAACGATACATTGGTCGAGATTGCGACGTTCTTAGCGAGAAGATGGTCTCAAAAAGACAGGATCGTAGTCCAGTTTTCAGACAAAAAAGAAAACCGCACCATACTCAAAGAAAATCGAATCAACCTCATTTCACCTGAAAAGTATCTAGGAGGTGATTTTGAAAGATATAGGCAATTTAGGACGTCGATTTGGTACGAGTCGATGCGGGTAAAGTTCTGCAAAAAGATCCTCTCAAATGATCATGCTTTTGGATTCATTTTGAATACTCTTGAAACCAGAAGAATCGAACTTCTTGGAAGGAAGATCTGGCGCGGCATGGACGAGGAGCTCATCTTCAATTATGGATATTCCTGGGTTTATCGGCCTAATCTTTCAAACGTTCTGGGAAAGACTAGAATTGTTGAAGCGTTTTACCAATACTTTTTGTTTGGAGACATCAAAGGCGAGATCCAGTCAAGCTACCAAGATAAAATAAGAAAAGCAGCCATGCATGCAAAAGAGATACTAGATGAGGCAATTCACAAAGATTATGATACTGACTGGCTTGAAAAAAAGGTTCCAGAAATTCTGAGCATTTTGGACATTGATGCCTTAGTTACGATTCCTCTTTCTGTTCCATGGAAAGGTCCAGGACTCTTGATCACTCCAGCAGATCTGCTAAAGGCTTTACAAAAGATTGCAAAAAACCGCGAGGCCGATTTTGGTAAGATCGATGTGCAAAACGTCTTGACTGGGCGCACAGTAGCAGAAGAGTTCAAAGTGATAAAAGAGGAAAACCGCAAAAATGAAAACAAAGGCCTTGGGAGCGCCACAATAGGAATTCAGATTCCAGAGTCTACAAACGTAGATGAGACGCGAATTTATGATCAGGATTTGATTTCTAATCTCAAGACAAAATTCAAAGACTGGAAGACTTCGTGGAAGGAACAGCATGTTTTATCTGGCGACGAGTTTGATGCAGAGACTTACATTGAAGGCCACCTGCCATTTTTGACCGATGTTAAAAAATCGATCAAGGCAAAGATAGTGATTCTAGTTGATCATTCATCGAGTATAACAGACCAGCAGGCCCAATACAAAAAAGTCACAGTCGCCCTCTGTGAAGTCCTTTCGTTTCTGAAGATCAAGTTTTCAGTGTACGCGTTTAACACCACACAAAAGCAGGTGGTGTGCTGGCTGGTCAAGCCAGAGGAGACAAAATGGAACAACGCATGCGCCAAGAGGCTTGCACAAATAGATGCAAACGGCGGAACACCTCTTGCGGAGGTATACCAAAAGATGTATCCAATTTTACGCTCAAAGAAACCGGACATCTTTTTGACGCTCTCTGACGGAGAACCGTCAGATCCTGACGCTGTTCGTGCAATGGTAAAATCACTGAAGATGATAGGCATCAAGATGGTCGCAATAGGAGTCGGACACGACACATTCGGAGCAACAAAAATTGCAAACAATCTCAAATATTTGGAATATGAAAAAACGTTGGCAGTGTCCAGACTAAACGACATTCCAAATAGAGTGATTACAGTTTTGCAGACAAGCTAAAATTAGACAAAATCATTAACTGTAAAGTAACATCTAATCCTAACAGTATGCAATTTCTTAATAAAAAATGTGGAGATTCCTAGAGTGTTGCTAGGAATGCTCCGATTCCCGCGCCTACGCCAATGCCAAGGATGAAGAAAAGCGTGTCCCAAGCGATGACCTTTTTGAAGGGGGCGCGAACCTCATAATTCCAGTGAGTTTGCTTCTTCATAATTCTGGTATATCACATCGTATTGATAGAATTTTTTCAGCTGACTTGATGAATGTTAAGCTGGTTTGATGAATTGTAAACACCAGTAAACTACATAACTGTTTCAAAACTTCTAAATTTAGCAATAAAATTTCAAACCGTATTGAGTCCAATTGAGATTAGCACAGATGAGCTGGCACAGCTTGTCGAGAGCAAGGCACCTGTTTTGATTTTGGATATCAGGGCAAAGGAAAGATACATGGAAGGCCACATCAAGGGTGCTGCAAACGCCGTATGCACATCAATGCAGCAAAAACAAGCCATCATGTCAAAGCTGCCATCATACATGAAGATAATTTTGGTAGATGACGATGCGACGGCTGCAAAAGAAAATGCAACCATGATGGCAAGATTTGGTTTTGATGTACATTATCTCAAAGACGGAATAAAGTCTTGGAAGGGTGAGCTTGTGAAAAGTAGCCAAGACACCATGATTAGTGGCGACGCCTTATGGGATTCTTTGAAGAAAAACGAAGATGTTTTTTTGCTTGATGTGCGCGAGCCAGAAGAGTATGCTGACTTCAAGATTCCTGGCTCAATAAACGTGCCTTTGTCTAGGCTGTTTTCTCAGCAAATGCAACTACAACTTCCAAAAGACAAAAAGATCGTCACAATATGCTCGCATGGAAACCGATCTATGGTCGCAACGTTTGCACTTGCTCAAAAAGGAATAGAGGCGACATCCCTGGTTGGCGGAATGGCCATGTGGAATCAAGTGTTGAATGCAACTCCACTAAGAGAAGGCGACATCACAATAATTCAGGTGGAAAAAATTGGTAAGGGATGTCTTTCACACATTGTTGGTTCTAGTGGCGAGGCAGTGGTAATTGATCCCACCTATCCGGCACAAAAATACATCGAGTTTGCAAAAAATGAAGGCCTCAAGATAACCAAAGTAATAGATACGCACCAACACGCAGATCATGTTTCTGCTGCAAGGGATTTGGCTCAGATTGTGGGTGCAAAGCTGTATTTTAGCAAATTAGAAGAATACAAAATAGATAGTGAGAAAATTTCCGATGGCGACACAATAACATTTGGTGCAAAACAATTGAAGGTTATTCATACGCCAGGACACACCGCTGGCAGTATGTCGTTTTCCATAGACGACAAGTATGTTTTTTCTGGTGATACTTTGTTTGTTGAGGGAATAGGCAGGCCCGACCTGCGGGATCAGGCAGAAGAGTTTGCAGCAAACTTGTATGAAACGTTACACAACAAGTTGCTAAAATTTTCTGATGAGGCCAAGATTTTCCCGACACACCATGGTGAAGGTATAAAGCCTACACAAAACAACATCTATTACACAACAG
>JBKBQK010000051.1:0-9181 GCA_046292705.1 Candidatus Nitrosotenuis sp.
AATATCAATTTCTGTAAATTCGCCTTTGTGGGGATCGTAGACGCCAAGCTTGTCTGATGCGTGTTGCGCAATCCAGATGTTCTCAAATCTGTCTTGGACTAGGCCAAACGGCAAAGAGTTTGGATCGGGAACGGAAATCGACTCAAACGTCTGCAAGACTGGATTGAATTTTGTTATGCTCAAACCGACATGCTCAGAAATCCAGATGTTTCCGTCTGTGTCGATGAGCAGAGCAAACGGCTCCTTTAACGGAACAGCCGGTACGAACTCTTGCATCTGTCCGTCCTGTGGGTTGATCATCCCTATCTTGCCTCCCTGTGATTCTGCAAACCAGATGTTTCCGTCTGTGTCTTTTGTCAGCGCGACTGGACCAGAGGGGTTTGTCGGAGTTGCGTATTCATCAAATTCGTTTGTCTGCGGATTATACCTTAGCAGAGCGTGCCTGTCCACCAGCGCAATCCAAATATTGCCATCAAGATCTGATTCCAGCGAAATGGGAATCGACTTGGTGGGAAGCGGAATGAGGTGGAACTCTTCGGTTGCAGGATCAAAGTATCCAATCTTGCTCTCAGGCGTGTCGGTAAACCAGACTTTACCGTCAAATAGTTTGAGAAAAACACTCGTTTTTCCCTCAAATTCGTAGGGTGTAAACTGTTTTTGCGATATTGAAAACTTCCAAAGCCTAGGTTTGGACGTATCGCTTAGCCATATAGTGTCGTCTCCGTCGTATGCAGGGTAAAGCGGTGCTGCGTCAACTGGAATGCCGTACTCAGCTATGTCGGTTCTCAGCTCGGAAACGTGCGGCTTGACAAACGCAACAAAGCTTGTGATTTCATTTACATGATCGGTTCTCTGCGCTTCAACCTCTACATTCCATTTGCCTGAAAACCCAAACGTCAGCTTTCCTTGATAAATCGAATCAGATGATTCTGATTTGTCTAGTGGAACCTCAAATGGAGCAATGTTTCTTTGTGGATTGGAGATCTTGACACTGATGCTACTGAGATCCTCAAGGGGTTTTCCTTGCAAATCTGAGGCAGAGACCAGCACAGTATTGGCTCCGACTCTAAACGGTTCTATGTTCAAATCAAATCTACTGTTTTCAGAAAACACACTGGTGTCAAGGCCGTAGCTGACTTCTTGTATTTGCGCTTCTGCCTGAGTAGCAGGCAATGAAGAGTTGGTCAGTAGCGCAACCACTCCAAGCAGAATTATGCCAAGCACTGCCTCAGTTCTCAGGGATCTTTTCAGCTTTTTATGTACAACAAGACTACCTGACTCTAGCTTGCTTTCTGCTGTTTTTTGTATCCTCATCTGGTTGTAGCCGCCAATTGCCACCATGACAGAAGCAATTGCTATCTTGGCAATTACCAAATAACCATAGTATGATTGCCAAAGCGCCTTCACATCATCTTCGAGCAGCCACAAAAGTGTGGGGCCTGTAATTATGATGATCCCAAGTGAGATTATGAACATTGAAGAAAATTTTGGAATCATCAGTAGTGCAAGTCGTTCTTTTTTGGAGTCTTCGAGCTTTGCAATGACGGGTAAAAGTATGAACGCAAAAAATATCACACCACCGATCCAGACTGACGCGATGAGGTTGTGGACGTAATCTATTGCTAGTGCAGACAGTTGTTCACTTGCGGTACCGTGCCCAATCAGGGTGGTGGTACCAATCAAAATCAAGGAAAACCCAAGGACGACCCACTGCTTTTTATGTGATACGGACGACTTGTTTTCCATTAGGAACCAAATCGCAAGAAGGATCACAGTTACTGCCATCCTCAGTATCCAAACGGAACCAAATGATGTCTGCAGTACACTTGAAGCTGAGGCCTCAAGTCGTATAGTCTGCACCACCAACATCAAGATGTTTGACGCAAATACCAAGAAGAGTCCAATGCCTGTTATGGAGGAAAATTTTGCATGATAGATCTTTTGAAGCTCAGTGATGCTTTCACTGATAGAATTCTTTTTTTCCACCGCCTGCCACATCACAAGCGATGAGATTACAGAACCTAACACAATCACTTGACCGACGAATCCTGGGAATCTAGAGCCAGCCTCTGGAAAGTAAATCGATTCTGTTACGTCTTTTTGTTTTGGCGGCGGCACACTTACATTGCCTACGCCGAACACCAGCGTTTCGGGAACTAGGTGCCCATCGACTTTGGAGAGAACCTTGCTTGCCACAGTATATACCCCGTCTGTCAGCGGCGGGGTAGTGACAACTAACACTGACTCTTCTTGCAGATATCTTGTGTCTTTGTTGTCTATCTGGTTTCCATTGCTGTCAAGGACTCTGATCTCGCTGAATTCGAGCTCAACTGCTTCTGAATATCTGATGACTATTTGGGTGGTGCCTGCAGGAACAGTCGACGATGATTGTGGGTTCGACTCCACAATAACAGGATGCGCATAAGCCGATGAGAAGCTTGCAAAAAATACGATCAGTAAAACAAAAAGAATCTTTTTCAATTTACTAATCGATGGTAGTTTTGCTAATTTAAACAGTCTATCTGTTTGATTGTTCTACCAGTCTACACAAAGTAAATAACTTGAACGCAGATATCACATCACATGAAGAGTCTGCTTTCTGCGCTTTTTGTAGTTATTCTTGTATCTGGTTTTTCTACTACGTTTGCACACAAAACAGTCACTGTAGAGCAATACGAGATCGAAGTCGGATGGCGAGATGAGCCACCACTTGCAAGTCAACAAAATGCTATCGTGTTTTCAATTACTACTGAAGAAGGTCAAGGCGTAAAATCCGGAGTCACCAACGCTTTCAGAGACCTCACAGCTACTGTAAAATCAGGAAGTGTGACAAAGACACTTGACATACTGTCTGATGTAAGAGCAGGCCATTATTATTCAAAAATAATCCCAACTAAAACAGGTACACTGATCATTGAGTTGACAGGAAGCATTAAGGGGGTACCAGTTAACGAACAAGTCGACATAGAAGACGTAGAAAGCCTTGATGTAATTGCATTCCCACCTGGTGGTTCTGGCGGTCAAGCAGACGTTGCACAGCTGAAGAATGCCATGTCGTCGATTCAAAAGGACGTAAGTGAGCTCAAGTCCAAAGTTGGTAGCGTCGGAACTGGCAATGTGGATCTGTCTAAATCGTACGACTTTGCGGTATTTGGACTCGCACTTGGCGCAGCAGGTGTAATACTTGCAGTAGTTGCGATGATAAAAAGAAAATAAAGAATTCTAAAGTTTTGGAATCACTTTAGATCTTGTTGTGACAGCTATTATGCTTACTATGGCTACTGCAAGAATCATCATTGCAATTGGGCCAAACTCTGGCACTACTTGTGCAGATATGGTTTCGCCTATTGGGCCTGTCCAGTTTGTTTCGTCATCAGGCAATCCTATTCCTAGGATTGTGATGTCAATGTCCACTGGGTTGTCTGATTCAAGTGCTGCTGTTGCAAATTCTGCAATGCCTGTATGCGAGTGTTGTCCTTCCTCGGACATGACTTCATTGCCGTCCTGTGTTGCAGATATGTCAAAGTTGACGTGCTCAATTGGATTGCCGTCAGCGTCTGTGAATTCGACTGACACTACCAATTCTTCGCCTGCTGTTGGTGCATCTGCGCTGATGTGGGCCATTACTGAACCATCTTCAGTCATTGCTACTGCAACGGCTTCGTGATCCATCGTGCCTTCTTTTTCATCATGTTCTTCAGATCCTGCTTCTTGAACTATGACTTTTCCGGTCATCCAAGGGTGAACAACACAGAAGTACGGAAATTCACCTGCCTCTTCAAACTTGTGGGAGAAGGTCTTTCCTGCCATGAAAAGGCTACTGTCAAATACTCCATCTGGGCCGCCATCTAAGGTTCCGCTTGTTACGGTATGACCTGCAGTGTCATCATTTGACCATGTAACCTCGCCGCCAACATCCACTGTTACTTCGTGTGGAACATAACAAGAATTGGTAGCTTCGCAACCTGGCGTCGATGCACCTGCAGGGATGCTTACCTCAGCTTTTGCATGATCTGCAAATGCTGATGGAGCAAATGCCATCAAAGCGAATACTGCAAAGATGGAGCCTATGGTTATTGTCTTCATTGGTAGTACTCAAAGACAGTCACATAAAAATCCTTATTCAGCTTTCCGCTTGATTGCACGATTACGCAATTTGGTTATGACTAGAGCTGGTGCAACAAAGTACATACCTGCATTTAGCAAAATTATACCAAGACCATAAACTAGCATCTCTGCTTCCGAATCGATTTCCACATAATTGAGTAGGGACAAACTTGATAGCATCGGAGTTATGCCGATTCTAACTAGTTCCTTGAATGTCGGACTTTGTCTTTCCCAGTCTGCAACAATGGGTGAGAATAGATAGTAAATACTGTTAAATGTGTCCATGAATGCCGAGCCAGAACCAGTATTCATCACTGCTTTGTCGCGCATCTCTCTGAGAAGCTGGACTTGTGGTGCAAGTTCGGTGCCGTATGCTGCAGTTGCAACAAGGCATCCTCCATTTGTGTTTCCTGCTTGTCCAGTAGATCCAATCAGAGTGGAAAAAGTTACACTCTCTGGCGGAATGGGTTGGAACAAGATTCCCTCAACATCTATTGTTATCTGGTATTCTCCTGCCTCCTTGAACTCTACTGGAATCGTGACAGAGCCTACAGATGTATGTGTCAGTGGAATTGGACCAAAGATCGTGTTGCCATCTTTTGTTACTAAAACCTTGTAATCTATGTGCTCTTGGATTCCGGATGTGGTTGGATTCACAAAATCGATGTGTAGTTTTGTCAAGTCACCAATTATGGGCTTTGGAGGTTCTGTAGATATTCTTACAATGAGTGTGCCTTTGTCTGTTGGTTGCTCAAGCTGTGCAAAAGCAGGAAGCAACAATAACGGCAACAAAAACAAAAGAAGATAACGCATACCTAGCTCACCTCTAAAATGTATTAATAACTTTCTGAGCTTGCTACGATCCTAAACTTATAATGCTGATTTATTCTACATAAATTGAAATTGAATACCTATGTGTTGGTTGCCTGTCTTGTGTGCAGCTGCATACTGTTAGTTTCATCTGTAAACTTTGCAAGCGCGCAAACTTCCAACTCGAGTCAGAAAATACAAGATGTGGTATACACTGCAAAATTTGTCTGCGGCTCCATATCGGATAACAGCGGACCACTGAGGCCTGGTCACTACGACACATCAATTAACGTGCTAAACAAAAAGGCCTACACCGTAGGAATCATATGGAACGCCGTCATAAACGACGGGCCTTCTTCAATTGGCATATTCAAGAATTTAGAGCCTGAAAAGTCAACGGCACTAAGCTGCAAGGACATAAAGGAGGTCTTTGGCATCGAGACAAGAGAGCTAGTCGAAGGCTTTGCACTCATCAAAGTCCCACTTGCGTCACTTCGCGGTTTTGGCAGCCAGCAGATCATCCCAGAGTCACAGGATGCGCTTGATATGCTTGATGTGCAGGTTTTCTACACAGCAAACGCCCTTGAGACTCTGCCGCACGAAGTAGTCCAAGAAAAGATTTCCTTTTACATCATTCAGGACGGAACGGGCAAAATACCAAAAGAATCGTACAGAAAGCTCCTTGACATCACAATACCTTCAGCGCTCAACGAAATAACCGATACTGAGCAAAAAGTAAAGTCCGCAGTAGCAAAAAAATTCGGCATTGACAAAAAAGAACTAGAAAAAATCCGACTCAGAATAAAGAGCATATCTGTCGGCGTCGGGGCACTATTGGATGATCACGCAGTATCCTTGCATGTTGTGAGGCCTCAGTTCAATTAAGTTCATCTTCAAAAATCTTCTTAAAAGTTAAATATGTTGCAAAAGGGCCGAGTATCAGTGAGCAAAAAAATTTTTGTTGCAACATTTACAATTTTGCTTTTAGCTCAAACATTCACATATATACCATATGCAGCAGGTGACGGCCTCACACAAGAAAATCTTCCACCAGCAACATTTGGCAACAGACAAGCAGCACTTTTCATAAAAATCAGTCCGCCAATTCTCACAAAAGACACAGTGGGAGACACGTACCTGCAGCTCAGACTGTATGACGCAAACACCGGCAAGACAGTCTCACATGTTTCATACTTTATTTCAGCATGGCACGATGACAAGCTGCGACTAAGGAACCTCTTCCATGCGCACTCAGGAGAACTTACACTAAAAATAGTTCCAAAAGACATCGACGTAAACGATGTAATAATTTACGGAGACGAAGTACCGCAATTGCCTGGAGCATGGACCGGCTTTAACGATAAAGTAGATGTGCACGCACCGTTACTGATTGATTCCGGACTATACCACTTTGAGATCAAAATATTTGGAATCGACTACGACCAAAACATCTTTGCAGAACAAGATATCAAAACATTCAACTCATGGCTCAGTGTAGGTGACATCTCAGATCACACAATAAAATATGGAGACAAGTCATACCAAGTCTCAGTCATTTCATACTACGACCAGATCACCAACTTCAAATTCGATGAGGCAAAAAAGTCGATTTCCTTTTCGATGCCGTTTAACTGGGACACCACAAGGTTCCAAGACCAAACCATCTTCGTGCACCAAGAAGTTCGCGTGCCAAAGGCCTTCAAAGAGTTTACCGACACAACTGCATTTGACGGTAAAGTAAACGGCATGCCCACAATTGGAAGAATGCTCATACTGGATCCGTACTCCATGGAGGACACTGCCATCTTGCACTTTTTGATAAACAAAGAAGACATCCTAAAGATGGCAAAGACAATTCCCGCAACCACAAAAACGATGGACTTTGCTGTGGTACCGGCTTCATCGGTAGCAAAGAACACGTTTACAGTAAAGCTCGATTCGGGAGCCACTGCACAGGTCTCATACGACACAAATCTGGGAGCAGGAAACACCATACCGCTCCAGATTACATTCCTTGACGACAAAGGACAGCTCCTCAAGTTTGTCCGACACGGATTCAGAATTGAGGACAGCTCAGGCAAAATACTTGTGGAAAACATTGGGGGCGAACCGCAACAACCCGGAATCCTCTCATCTGAGGGAATCGACATTCAAGAAGTCAAGTTTGCTGCAGAAGGCAACTACAAGATTACTTTGGTGATCTTTAGCCACGATTTAGATAATCTCACAACATACCAAGGAATAGGAAGCGCCACATTCAAGATAGGAAAAGGCGGAACGACTCAACCAAGCACACCTTCATACGAGATCCCACCTTGGATCAAAAACAATGCAGGATGGTGGGCAGAAGGAAGCATAACAGATAACGACTTTGTACAGGGTATACAATACCTGATTCAGAGGGGAATCATCAAGGTGCCGCCAACAGAGCCAGGCAGCGCAACGACGCAGACAATCCCGTCATGGATTAAAAGGAACGCCGGTTGGTGGGCAGACGGCTCAATAGGTGACTCTGACTTTGTACAGGGAATTCAGTTCCTCATAAAAGAAGGGATCATCAAGATATAGTCAAAAATAATAAAAATACACAGTTGAACAAAATTTTTTCGTAAAATAGGTTTTACATTATTATAACATGCAGAATTTAGTCATTCATGCTCCCAATAAGAGACGAAAATCCAAAGCCGCCAGGATTCAAGCCCAAGGTAACCATTGCCCTCATCATAGTAAACGTGATAGTATTCTTTTTCGAAGTGGCAGTGACAGGCCAGTTCTTCGAATTCAGTAACAACAAAGCAGCCGCATTCTTCTATGACTGGGGTGCTGTCCCTGCCTGCATTATGGGAGAACGCTCTCTGAACATACAACAATTCGTGGTGTCGTGTCCTGATATGCCGATGGTGGGCCTGCTAAGCTCGATCTTTTTGCACGGAGGACTGATGCACCTTGGCGGAAACATGCTGTTTTTGTGGATCTTTGGAGACAACATTGAGCTCAAGTTCGGTAGACTCAAGTTTCTTGGCATTTACATAATCTGGGGAATTGTAGCAGGCCTTGCACACATAGCAGGTGACCCAAGCAGTCCAATTCCCGCGGTGGGCGCATCAGGCGCAATATCTGGAGTTCTTGGTGCTTACCTTGTGATGTTTTCACGCGCAAAAATCACAACCTTCATCATGATGGGATTCTTTTGGAGGATGGCACATATTCCAGCAAAGTGGTTCTTGCCCTTCTGGCTCATCTTCCAGAACATCATACCATTTCTGATTGGTGGATTTGGCTTTGGTGCAGGGGGAGTGGCCTACCTGGCACACATCGGTGGCTTCCTCATAGGCCTTGCAACAGGCTTTCTGTACAAAAAAACACACCAGTCCGAATTCATGTATGGCTCAAGGTACGGCTCAAGGTACGGCTGGAAGGGAGATTAACGAATAAATCAAGTAGGGTAAAACACGTCGTCATGCCAATAATCACTGTGTCGATGTATCCTGGAAGGACTCAACAGCAAAAAGAAGAATTTGCAAAAGCAATCACAAAATCTGCAGTTGAGATCCTCAAGACAAAGGAAAGCCACGTAATAGTTGTCTTTGAGGACAATCCAAAAGAAAACTGGTACATGGCAGGCAACCCCCTCTAAGCATCACTTTTTATTTTCACAATTTTTATCAGACAGGGCAAGAAGACCACCTGACTTGTGTCTGAATCGCTTTGTTCGCAAATGTACCTTGCTATTTGCGCCAAGACATGACCGGCAGTCCGACATAATATGACTGGCTCCACACGACTCCCATAATGTACGTCTCAGATCTGCAAACCGTCTGAATGTCAAAATTGCAGTGACTGCATTGAATCTTTTTGACAATGTTGGCCGGTGATTCAAACGGATCGCACCGCACAAGCTCACATGATCAGGGCATGACATATGTCACATCGTTGATCGATGGCAATCTGCCGGATCTGCGCCTGTACAAAAACTGCGACATTGCCGACGAGGATCTTTTTGCGGTATTTTGGACACCACACCAAATAATAGTTGATGAAGCAGAGCTTGACGCCAGCTCATCCACAAAGATAAAAAGTATGTAAATGTGGTACTAGGATGGTGCAGCGCACATTCAAGTTCAGACTGTACCCAAGTAAATCCCAATCAGAAAAACTGCATCACACGCTAGATGCATGCAGGTGGGTCTACAACAAAATGGTAGAAAAAATACGCAAAGAAGGGTTCCAGTCAAGAAACGACCTCAACTATTTTCTCACAGAA
>JBKBQK010000052.1:0-8751 GCA_046292705.1 Candidatus Nitrosotenuis sp.
ATATCTAGGCTGATGCTTGCAGGCGCGTTCAACAACATCTCGGTATACTGGGTTGCGTTTGGCAAAAAGCTTGCCCAGGTAGCGCTTTCAAATGGGGGAAGCGACTTGGTAGGAACTGCGTTTTCTGAGGAAATCTACAAGGCGGCAGGCAAGCCGACCCACTCGTCTGTAATGGAGCTTGCTACCATGGTAAAAGAGATTGGAAGGCAGCCAGTTCAACGTGACACGTTTTTTAGGACTCTAAGAACCTTTTAGATGCCTGCTTAGAGCATCGAGTTTTTGTTGCATAGTTTGCACTTTGTCGGTTCTTGAATCTATTTTGAGAATGGTTTCGACTCGCTTTACGCCTAGTCTGTGTACTGTCTCAATTATTGACTTTGATGCATCAAAGATTTTTGAGATGTCGTCTGACTCTAGAATGGTGCCCATAGCAGTGGTTTGGTATTTGACACCCTTTACATCTTGAAGTAACTCTATTGCCTTTGCGATGTAAAAGCTCATGCTAGTCGAGTCGGTACCGATTGGGTAGATGCTTATTTCTGCATGAATCAATGAACTGTTAAAGGTTAATTTTGATTAAAGTCTTTAGGCCGGAGGTTTCTTTTCGATTGTCTTTGCACCACCTTTTTTTCTTCTTGCGCCAAAGCTGATGAGTACAAGCAAAAACCCTATGCCTGTTAACATTGCAGCAAGGTTGGAATAATCGCGGTTTTCTCTTTGTTTCAGCTCAAGCTCTAGCGCTTGATTTTCAGTCATGTCGGCAGTACCAAGCGGCATGACAGAGTTGAAATAAATTAAAAACGAAATCCCTACTGCGACCATGGCCATTCCGCCGCTTAGAATTTTTTTGTCGACTAGAACCATATTTTTTTAACGATGTTGTGATTTTTATATGAATCTATGAACGCAAACACTTGTAAAAAATCAAAAT
Organism: Candidatus Nitrosotenuis sp.; assembly: GCA_046292705.1. Lineage (GTDB taxonomy): Archaea > Thermoproteota > Nitrososphaeria > Nitrososphaerales > Nitrosopumilaceae > Nitrosotenuis. The sequence continues at coordinate 932 of JBKBQK010000052.1, forward strand.
GAGTTGGTTTTGATTTTGATACATTTGTTTATTTTTTGAGTGACAATTAAACACATTTGAGAATTATGCTCGATCATCTTTATTTTATAAAATGAGGAGAGTATTTTGAAGCTAACACACGTGCTTGTGGTATCAAAGGTGGTAGGTATCACAAGAATTGCTGTGACCTGTTCCTTAGCAGACTGTGTTAGCTTCGTCCTATCTCATTTTTAGTTCAAATTTTGGCACAAAGTTATTTTTTATTGCGAGATCAAAAAGATGTCTGATAGATTCTTCGCCTGCTTTGCCCATCTCAACTGTGACGTCGTTTACATACATTTTGATGAATTTTTCTATTAGGTCTACAGATTTGCCTCTAGAATATGTCATGGCATATTCTAGAGCATCTTTTTGGTGCTCAAGGCCATACCTGATCGAGTCTTGAAGATATTTGTCGAACTTTTTTATTGTGTTTTTGTCGAATTTGTTGCTCATCACATTTGTGCCAAGAGGTACTGGAAGACCATTTGTAGAATGATGCCACCATTTTCCAACATCTAGAATCTGAACAAGTCCTTCTTGCTTGTAAGACAGCTGTGTCTCATGGATTACTAGGCCTGCATCTACTCTGCCTGAATTTACTGCCTCTGGGATGTCGCTGAATTTCATCTCGATATGGTTAAATTTACCAATCATCAGCTGAAGGAGCAAAAATGCCGATGTCATCTTGCCTGGAATTGCAATCTTGCACTTTGCAATCTTTTTTTTTGGGATCGTGTCTTTTGCAATCACTATTGGACCGTATCCTATTCCAAAACTTCCACCACTCCGCAAAATGGTGTAATTTGGAAGATACGCGCAAGCATGAACAGATACTGCTGTGACGTCGAGTTCTTCTTTTAATGCTCTTTTGTTTAACTCCTCAATGTCTGCAATTACATGCTCTACTGTAAAATCAGAAGACGGCACCTTTCCTGTAAGCATTCCATAAAACATGAATGCGTCATCAGAATCGGGCGTGTGGCCTACGGAAATTTTCATAATTTGGGATTTTTTGTTTGGTTATAATAATGGAACTACCAGTCCATTTTTGAGATCTGTCTTACAATGTCTTTTTCGGTAACAAATCCGGCTATGTCTTGGTTCTTTGTCACTGCGACGCCGTGAACCCTGTATTCAATTAGGATCTTTGCAACTTTGAGCAAGTTTGCCTGTGCAGATACTGTGATGATTCGCTTTGTCATTATTTCGCTTACTTGACAACTTCTGCCAAAGCCTGTTGAGAAGACGTTGTCATTGTATCTGTTGGAATGATATAGTGCATTGTTTAGGAAGTTCTTGTGGGTGAGAATGCCAAGCGGCTTGCCTTTTTCATCCTTGACTAACATGCGAGATATCTGGTTGTCGAGCATTCTAAAGAGGGCATCATAAAGAGAGGTTGTGTCTTGTACAAAAAAACTTCCAATCGACATAATATCTGTAAGTCTGGCCGTAGCATTTGCATGCATATAAAAATACTTGACCAAGTCGTGTTTTGTTATAATTCCTTTTACTTGGCTTCCAGTCTTGATGCCCAGCATGTTTATCTTTTTTGTCAGCATGAGGTTTGCACAGTTTGATATTGGCGTAAACTGATCGACTGTTTCAAGTTGTTGCATTTTTTGGCCAGCCGTAATTTCTTTGATGTTGCGGCTTTCTTCGAGGAGTATTTTTGCAATGTTTTTTTGCGAGAGTATGCCGTAACCTGTCTCGCTTCTTACTAAAATGCCCGAGATGTTGTGCTCAATTATCTTTTCTATTGCTTCGTAGATTGTTGCGTTTTGGTTTATGGATATTGGAAGCTGCAACAAATCTTCTGCTGTTACAAGAAACGAGTCGTGTTTTCGTTGTTGCTTTAGCAATGTGAGTTTTGGTGCCGATTCTATGATATGGTGTAGGATGATCGTTTTGCGCAAACAATTTTTTGAATTTTATGCACTAAGAACTTAAGTATGTGGCATTCAAGTTTACACAATGAAGACAGTTGAGGCCTTCAAGGCTGACATATTTTTGCAGCCAAAATTTCTAAAAGAGTTCAGGGGTGTGAGACGACTCTCAGTTAAGACCCTCCGAAAATGTGTGTTTTGTGGCACTGGTGATTCACTTGCTGCAGCAATGCTTGCGGAGGCGTTTTCGGAGTATCGTGCAAGATCGCTTGACCCTTTGGATGTGATAAAAAACAAAAAACTACTTAGAGACAAAAAGGCCTACTTTGTCTCAATATCTGGAAATACTAAATCAAACATCAAAGCGGCGCGGCTGGCACAAAGCGCCACAGCTATTACAAAAAACCAGTTTAGTAGACTAGCAAAAACATGCGATGATGTAATTGTTTTGCCATATAATGACTCTGGGATTCTGACGTCTGGAAGCATTGGTTTTTTGGCAAGCGCATTGACATGCATTTCGCTTGTAGAAAGATTCAGAATAAAAAATCCGCAAAAACTATTCGATCTAGCACAAGTGGCCGCAAAAAAGATCACACTAAAAAATCGGATCTTCATTCTTGGTAACCAGTACACGTACCCAATAGCGTTGTATGGGGCGGCAAAGATGTATGAGGTTCTAGGATATGATGCACACTATGAGAGAATAGAGCAGTTCTCACACATGGGTGTGTTTTGCGCAAGACGTGGTGACACTGTAATCCTACTTGAGCAAAAAAACAAGCATGCAGCAAGACTTGCAAGGCATCTTGCAAAGCTTGGCATAAACGTGTATCACCCCAGTATGTCTGCAAACATGTTGCATCAAGTAGTCTTTTACACGTTTGTCTTGCAGCTTGTGGCACTAAATGCTGCGACAAAACTACGTTTGTCTGATTGTCACTTTGTGACAAACAAGAAGATCCGAAATGCAAGCTCGGCAATGATTTACTGAAATTTTTTCAAAATTTAGATCTATTTTGCAGAAGATTTAATACCTGTTTGCCAAGGATTTCAATCAAATATGAAGTTCAAGGCAACTGAGCAGATCCTAAAAATAATCAAAGACAAGGATTGCATTAGGAATTTTGGAGTAATTGCACACGTTGATCACGGCAAAACAACGATGAGTGACAACCTGCTAGGCTATGCTGGAATAATCTCCCCCCAGGCAGCTGGAAGAGCGCTTGCCTTGGACTCGATGAAACTAGAACAAGACAGACAGATGACAATTGTACAGGCAAACGTGACTCTGCTTTTTGAGAAAGGCGGAAAAGAATACGTCATAAACATGATTGACACACCTGGACACATCGACTTTACTGGGCGTGTGACCAGAAGCTTAAGGGCAATTGACGGCGCAGTTGTGGTGTCTGATTCTGTAGAAGGAATAATGACTCAGACTGAGACCGTAACAAGGCAGGCACTGGAAGAAAGGGTGCGACCAGTACTGTACATCAACAAAATAGACAGGCTAATCAAGGAGCTGAGACTGACTCCAGAAAAAATGCAGGAGTGGCTTGCAAACATCATCACTACTTTTAATGGATTAATTGATACTTATGCTGAACCAGAGTACCGCGACAAGTGGAAGGTATCGATTCAAGATGGCAGTGTCTCCTTTGGGTCTGCAAAGGACAGATGGGGCTTCAATATCGATGTGATGAAGGAAAAGGGGATCTCATTTAAGGATATTTATGCAGCATACCAGGATGGCGGCAATGTGGACGAGCTGGCAAAAAAGGCTCCACTTGCAGAGGCGGTACTTGGCATGGTAGTAAAGCACCACCCTCCACCACACATTGCCCAAAAGTATAGAATTCCAAAAATCTGGAAGGGCGACTTGAACTCTGATATTGGTAAAGCGATTCTAAACTGTGATGATAACGGCCCCGCCGTGATGATGATAGTCAACATGGCAATGGATCCGGCGGCCGGTCCAGTCGCAATTGGAAGGCTGTTTTCTGGCACGTTAAAGGACGGCCAACAAGTTTACTTGATTGATACCAAGCGAGAAGGCAAGATCCAGTCTGTGAACTTTTTCATGGGCAACCAAAGAGAGATGGTAGGCGAGCTTGGTGCAGGAAACATACCTGCCTTACTGGGCTTAAATGAGGCAAGGGCAGGACAGACCCTGTCTTCGGTAAAAGATGTGGCACTCTTTGAAGGAATCCAATATGTGTCAGAGCCGGTGGTTCAGATTGCAGTTGAGCCAAAACATCCAAAAGATTTGCCAAAACTAGTTGAAGCCTTGCGCAGGCTCACGATCGAGGATCCAAATTTGGTAGTAAAGATTAACGAAGAAAGCGGAGAGACAGTAATTGCAGGAATGGGTGTCTTGCACCTTGAGATTGCGACATCGCTTATTGCTGATGCCGGAGTCCAGATTGTTACTTCGCCACCACTTATCAATTACAGGGAAACCATACAAGGAAGTTCCGACGTGGTCATGTCAAAATCTCCAAACAGGCACAACAAGATCTTCATGAAAGTCGAGCCGCTTGAGCCGGAGATAGCCGACATGATCCGTTCAGGGCAGCTGTCGGAAATGAAGGACAAAAAAGAGATGGCAGCCATTCTTCGCTCAAAAGGATGGGACTCTGATATTGCAAAGAACGTGATGAGATTTGACCCACGTGGAAACGTACTGATTAACGGCACAAAGGGTGTACAGTTCATCCAGGAATCTACCGATTCCATTTTGTCAGGATTTGAAGAGGTAATGAAGGAAGGACCGCTGGCAAAAGAACAGGTTCGAAACTGCAAGTTTACATTTACTCATTTTGTTCCACACGAGGACCCGGCACACAGAGGTCTGTCGCAGTTGAGTCCTGCTGCAAGACGTGCATGCATGGGTGCAATGCTCAAGGCGCAGCCAATCTTGCTTGAACCAATGCTTGGAATCGAGGTACGAGTTCCACAGGAAATGATTGGAAATGTAGCCACCGTGCTTTCAGGAAAACGGGGTAAAGTCTTGGACATGCAGCAAAAAGGCATCACCAGTATTGTGACTGGCGAGATCCCTGCGTCTGAGACTTTTGATCTGTCTGAAGCAATGAGAGGACAAACCGCAGGAAAGGCAATGTGGAACACCCATTTCAAGGCGTGGACTCCAATGCCCAAGTCGATTCAGGCAACGCTTACTGCCGAAATTAGAAAGAGAAAGGGACTTGCACCCGAGCCGCCAACAGCTGACGAGTTCATCGACAAAGAGTAAAAATGGTTTCCCCCCGATTTGTGCGTGAAAATCTGCAGGGTGTCGTAAAGTTTTATAATTCACTTTCAGGTTCATACTTTTCATCATCATAAAATTCAATTTCCTCTTTTGAAACCAATTTCCCTACAAGATCAATACGCATAGATGTAGAGTCACAAAAGGACTTGTCGTTAAGTGATTTCAATTCTGTAAACCAGAATCGTTTTCTGTCTGCATTAAGGTTAATCTCTGTGGTCATTGTCTTGATCTTACCTATTTCAGACAGATTATCTTGTAATATGGAGGATCGTGATCGTGTATTTCGTTTGACTACTGGATGACACAGTAACTTTCCATTCTTCTCAAAGGTATCAATATGTTCGATTTCTTTAGATCCTAGTTTTCCTAGACCTCTTTGTTTCATATTCCATTAAATGATTTTTAGAAACTAGTGAATCTGGACGGAATAATTATGCCGTCTTCAATTAGACATTACAACATTAGTTTCAGTAACGAGTAGATTGATTTGTTAAAGTAATGTGTAACGCTTTGATAGTGTTCTCAATTTTGATTATTGAAAACTAGATTATCTTGATAGTTTTTGTTTTAATTTTATAATCATTATTGCTGGTGCGACAAAATACATTCCAATGTTGAGCAAGATTATTCCAATACCGTATCCCAACATTTCGTACTCGGAATCAATGTCTGCATAATTTAGGATCAAGAGACTGGAGAGCATGGGCGTAATTGATATTCTGACCGTCTCCCTAAATGCGGAATTTTGTCTTTCCCAGTCTGCAACGGTCGGCGAAAACGCATAATAGATGTCATTAAAGCCGCTCAAAAACACCATTCCTGAATCTGTGGAAAGTAATGTGTTTTGTCTTAGCTCCCTTAGCTTTTGCACTTGTGGGGAAAGCTCGGTTCCATACGTTGCAGTAGCAACAAGGCATCCGCCACCAAGTCCTTTTTTGGGCTCTTCGTCCAGAACACAGACGCCATTCTCAAGGTGCGTGCCGGGTCCACACTGTGACTTCTTTGGTTCAGGTTCAGATTCCAGCTTTGGTTCTGGCTCAACCACACCAACTATTTCGTATATGGTCTGGTCTGGGAAGTTTGCATCAAACCATTCCTTGAATGCAGAATCGCTAGTGTATCTGTTGATGTAGTATTGAGGCTCTCTTTTTGGATCAGGAAATCCAGGGATGTGTGTTTGCTTGTACCCAGTAGTCGGTTCGGGCTCCGATTCTATTCTTGTTTCCACAACACAGACTCCGTCTTTGAGCATGGTTCCAGGTCCACACTGTGACTTCTTTGGTTGTGGTTCTGTCTCTTCGACTTGTTGGGGGCTGTTGTCTATTGAGACTTCGTTTGACGGTGGACTGATGCCGGCAGAATTTATCGCATATACTCTGTACGAGTATGTGTTCGCAAGTAGCCCAGTATGTGAATATGTAGTGTCAGTTGTCTTGCTCACAAGTGTGCGGTATGGGTCGGAACCTATCTTGTACTCTATTTTGTAACTTGTAGCATCACTAGAAGGTGACCAAGAAAGATTGGCCTGAGTGGATGAGACCAACCTTGCAGCAAGTTCTATTGGTGCACTAGGCGGTTTGGATGTAGGGGGCGGAGTGGAAGTGGCTTTGGGCGTGGCCGAAGCTTCATCTGATGCGACGCTGAGCCCTGCGGAATTAATTGCGTAAACTCTATAGTAATAGGTTACATCAGTCTTCAAATTCGTATGTGTGTATTTCGTGGTCGCGTTTTGCGTACTTGAGACAAGCGTTTGGTAGGAAGCAGTTCCGTTCTTTACCTCGATTTTGTATCCGACTACGGGTGAGCCGCCATTATTTGATGGTGCATTCCATGACAAACTAATCGAAGTTGCAGACGCAGCAGCAGAAAGGCCGGTTGGTGCGTCAGGCGGGTTTGCAGTTGGTTGTGAGGGCGGCGGTGCAGTTGACGTCGTAAGTGGCGTTGCCGATGCCTCATTTGAGGTAGGACTTGCACCCAACGTAAACAAAGCGGAGACCACATACGTGTATGTCTTACCGGTGGTCAAACCGGTTACAGTGTATGTGGTCGAAGGCGAGTTTGAGTTGTCTACTACTGCCCTAAAGTCATCTTGGCCTATTTTTTCTTCAATTCTGTAACCTACGATGTTTTGCTTGTATGTCTGCGATGGCGGAACCCATGAAAGCGTAATGGATGTAGGAGAAACTGCAGTAGCAGTAAGTGCAGGACTTGTTGTCTCTTTTGGTGTCGCCGACGAATCGCTTGCTGGGCCTATACCGGCGGAGTTAATCGCATACACACGATAATAATAGGTAGTGCCGGTAGTCAGACCCGTATGTGAAAATGACGTACCAGTGCTTTGAGTATTTGACACCAGAGTTTCATACGAGCTGGTGCCCTTTTTCACTTCGAGCTTGTAACCAGTTATTGCAGCACCACCTGTGTTTGATGGGGGACCCCAAGACAAATTGATCCGAGTTGGGCCTGCAGAAGTGGCAGTAAAGCTCACAGGAGCTCCCGGCACCCCAACACCTGATGATGAGGAAGTGGCAGTGGCCTCAGAAGAAGCAGCACTTGTACCAATCGAGTTTATCGCATACACTCTGTAAATGTAGGTCTGGCCTGCTGTAATGCCTGTGTGCGAATAAGTAGTAGAAGCACTT
>JBKBQK010000053.1:0-8544 GCA_046292705.1 Candidatus Nitrosotenuis sp.
CAGCGTTTAACTCCCGCTGATGCAACAGAACCGGGTTTAGAAAGAAGGTTGTTCAATAGGGAAAGATTCCTAAAAAGGCAAAAAATACTTCATCTTGCAACTTTAGATAAAAGAGGAAATCCCCACCTAGTTCCAGTATGGTACAGGTATTCTGCAAAGAAATTCTACGTCGGCACTAACACAAACACTGCAAAGGCAAAAAACATCCAAAAAAACAAGACTGTGTGTTTTTGTGTTGATGCTGGGGTATGGCATCCCATTAATGGAGTTATGGGAGTGGGCAGGGCCAAACTCATCACAAAGTCATCCGATGTTAAAAGAATTGCAGCCACAATACTGCTTCGGTATTTTAAGAGTCTTCAAAACAAGTCAGCAAAACAGTTGCTTGATGATACAGATTGTATAATAGAAATTACGCCAAAAAAAATTACTAGCTGGCATTATTGATGAAGCTTTCAATTTCATCTAGTGCAAAATTTAATGTGTTCATGTCTGGCAAAAACACGATTCTAAAGTGTCCGCTCCCATATTGAGTTCCAAATCCAGAGCCGTGCACGGTAAGAACGCCGGTTTTTTTGAGCAATTCTAGGACAAATTCCTGATCCGTTTTGTATGGATTTTTCTCTATTTTGGGAAACGCATAGAATGCGCCTTTTGGATTGGAGCAGGAAAGGCCGGAAATGGAGTTTAGTCTTTTTATGACAAAGTCGCGCCTTTTTTTGAGCTCTGATACAAACTCAGATACATATCTTTGTGGGCCACGCAGCGACTCTAAAGCTGCGTACTGGACTGGCAGGTTTGTTGATATTCGCACGCGTGCAAGCTTGGGCAGGTTTTCTCGTAGTGGTGCCAACTTTTTTGAGCTGTTAAACGCAATGTAGCCGATTCGCCAGCCTGACATGAGGTGAACTTTGGAAAACCCGTTGAGAAGAATCACAGGTGAGTCCGAAGAAACTTTGCCAATTCCAGTGAATTTTTCATCAAATACTATCTGGTCGTATATCTCATCACATATGATGTATAGATCGTGTTCGTTTGCAATGTTTACGAGCTCTTTTAGTGATTTTTCTGAAAATACCACGCCAGTTGGATTGTTTGGCGAAATGAGGCATATGGCGACTGTTTTTTTTGTAATTTTTGATTTTATGTCATCAATGTCTGGTGTGGAGTTTTTCAAATCAACTGCAAACTCGACTGGCTTGCCGCCATGTAATCTGACATATGACGCATATGGTGGATAATACGGCCCAGGCAACAATACCTCGTCGCCTTCTTCAACTATGGATGACATGACCATATCTAGTGCTTCGGATACACCGTTTGTTACCAGAATGTCGTCTGCTGAAACAGACAGTCCTTTTGATTTTTCTTTTTTTGCTATTGCCTCTCTTAGCTGCGGTAATCCTTCGGACTGGGCGTAATAGTTCTGGCCCTCTTTGATTGCCGCAATCATTGCGTCCTTTACATTTTGTGGAGGCTGAAAGCCGTACTGGACTGGGTCTCCTATGTTAAGATACGTGATCTTTTTTCCCTGTTTTTCTACCTGGCGCGCAACAAGCACGATATCTCGTATTGCGTATTCTACGCCTGAGACTTTTTTTGAGACCTTCAAGTAGCTAGACAGATATTTACCCCCATTAAAGTGATATCGGACTCGTAGCACAGTCTGGACAGTGCGGGCGGCTTCGGACCGCCAGGTCGAGGGATCGAAGCCCTCCGAGCCCTTGTTGAGTAACTATATTAGAACAGAATTCGTTGAAAAATCATGCCAGGAATAGGCTTGATGAAAAAAAGATTAGAAACTGAAAAGCAAGCAGTATCGCTTGCAGTCTCTGGCATTATCAAAAAATACAATGTTGCTCCGTCAGATGTCAAAACACTACAAACACTGTATGATGGTGAGACAGGTGACTGGTATGTTGCGCTTGGGTTTGGAAAAAAGCGTGCAGTGGTCAGAATGGACTCTGTTCATGCAGCCATCTTAGAGATCAATGAGATCTAGATTATTTTGTAAATTCGATTTCATTGCACAAGTTACATTTCTTGGAGTACGACATCCAGAGCGGCGTTTCACGGAGTGGTTTTCTCAAAATAACTTTAAGAGTTCTGTTTGTAACACATAGACAAACATGCCTTATTTTTTGAATTGGACATTAGGTGCTTCTGGTGTTGGTATTACGATGAGACCACCGTCACGAAGCTGACCAATCAGCTGAATGACTTCTTTTTCCACCTGGGAGCGTTGCAGTCCTGTCTTTTGGGCAAATATATCAACTAATTCTGTGATCTTTCTTTTGCCGTTGCAAGAACGCCAAAAGTCAACAATTGCTTGATTCACCATGAATCCTTGATTATGCTCATTTGCAAGTACTAAACCGCCGTCTTCTTGTTGTATTAGAGAGCCGACACCTTGTGGCATTGCAGTTTCATAATCTATTGGTGCTGGTGTACCTTTTGAAGTAAATCCTTTTAGTTTTGCTTTTGCGGCTTCGGACATTTTGTCTATACTCCATGGGGGATCCCATACTATGTCGACTTTGACATTGTTTACGCCGGGCACCTTTTTGACATATCTTGTTACGTCTGCAACAAGTGTCTGGTGTAGCGGACAGCCTTGTGTTGTCATTGTCATTTTGATATTTACGTCGTTTGATTCTGAGATATCTATTCCGTAAATGAGTCCCATTTCAACAATGTTTAGTGGAATTTCAGGATCCATGCATTTTGTAAGAGAGTCTCGCACCTGCTTGACAGTCACAGTAGGCATATTTTGTTTCACTTTTCAAAATCAATAAAAACTTTCTATTTGTTAGCTGAAAATAACTTTTTGATGGACTCTTCGTATGGCGGTGTTGCCACGCCTGCCTCTGTGATTATGGCCGATATCAGCTCAGGCGGCGTCATATCAAATGCAGGATTGATTACGTTGATTCCATCCGGTGCTGTTTTTTTGTCACCAATTTGTGTGACTTCGCTTGCTTTTCTTTGTTCGATTATGACGTCTTGTGGGTTGCTCTTTAGATCGAATGTGGAAAGCGGAGCTGCCACATAAAATGGGATTCCGTGTTGTTTTGCCATTAGTGCAACTTGGTATGTGCCAATTTTGTTAAAGACATGGCCTGTTCGTAAAATCCTGTCTGCTCCGACTATTACTTTGTTTACAAGTTTGTTTGCCATTGTATAACCTACGGCGGTATCAGGGATAAGGCTGACATCGATTCCGTCATGTTTTAGCTCAAATGCAGTAAGTCTTGAGCCTTGCTGAACCGGTCTTGTTTCAGTTGCGATAACTTTGATGCTCTTTCCTGCTTCTTTTGTTGCTCTGATGACACCAAGTGCTGTTCCGTATGCCACAGTAGCTAGGGAGCCTGCATTACAATGCGTCATGATTGTATCATTGCTATTGAATAGTTGTGAGCCGTGCTTTCCCATAGCTACATTGATTCGTATGTCGTCTTCGGCCATCTGTTTTGCTGTATTTATTATGAGATTTCTAATTTCATCTACCGTGTTACCTTTTTTGGCTACATTCATGATTTGTTCAAGGCCCCACGCCAAGTTTACTGCGGTTGGCCTCGTTTCAGAAAGGATCTTTTTTGCCACTTCAAGATCAGCAATTAATTGTTCTTTGGTGTTTGAGTTACTTTGTAATGATGCCAATGCCAGACCAAAAGCACCTGCAACTCCGATGGCCGGTGCCCCCCTTATGACTAGATCTTTGATTGCTTTTGCGACATCCATGAAATCAGTATATTTGACATAGACGAGTTCACCTGGAAGTTTTGTTTGGTCAATCATAATAACAGAATTGTCTTTCCAGTCTATTGTTCTAAGGTTCAACATAGAGTCGGCCATTTTGTGTTTGTCATTCACTCCAACTTGTGAACTACCGGACAAGGCCGGTAGCCTCTTCCTGCTTCCTTGACCACTTTGTGATCTCTGCAGGCGTCAATTCCCGCAGTTCCTGCGGTATGTTGAAAATACTCAATCCCTTTTTGAGAATATTGATTGCTGTGTTGTGGTCTTTGTCCAGAACCAGTCCGCATTTATCGCACCGGTGGATCCGAGCCGCCAATGTTTTTGGTACGGCATTGCCGCACCTTGAGCAGTCAACGGATGTGTTTTGTGCCGGAACTTGTACCATCGTGGTTTTGTAATCCAGCATGTTTGCGAATATGTCCCAGCCGGAATCCAGAATACTTGCCAGAGAATGGTTCTTTACCATGTTTAGTTTTGCTAGTCGTTCCACAAATATCATATCATATTTTGCGTATTGTGTTGACAGCTTGTGCAAAAAGTCCTTTCTTTTGTTTTTGATTCGCTCCTGTATTATCTGGTAGAACCGTACGGCTTTTTTTCTATTTTGTGAGCCTTTGCGCCTTCTGGATATTTTTCTCTGAGCTCTGATTAATGGTTTTAGCATCTTTTGCAGATTCAGCGGATTTGGCGTCTGATGTCCGTCCGAATCGCAGGCAAAGTCTTTGATTCCAACGTTTATTCCGGCTATGTTTGGCGATATTTTTGGCATGATGGCATCAAGTTCCACAGTGACACAGGCATGCCATTTTCCTGATTTTGATCTGGATATGGTGACTTGGTTGATCTGGGCATTGGTTGGAATCTCCCTGTGCTGTATGAGCTTGATTCTGCCTATTTTGGACAGATGCAAAAATCCATCTTCGATGTCAAATCCGGACTGGTTGTACACAAATGTGTTGTATTTTGAGAATCTTGCGAATTTGAGCTGGCCTGTTTTGTCGTTTTTTCTTAGCTGGGCTAGCGCCTTTTGTGCACCATCAATTTGTGTCGATACCATCTGGAGCATTTTTGAGTGATACGAGTAAAGCCATCGTTCTGATTCCTTTAGTTCTGTGAGAAAATAGTTGAGGTCGTTTCTTGACTGGAACCCTTCTTTGCGTATTTTTTCTACCATTTTGTTGTAGAGCCAGCGGCAGGCGTCCAGTGTGTCGGACAGCTTTTCTTGTTGGTTGTGATCAGGGTACAGTCTGAACTTGAATGTTCTTTGCACGACTTGAGATACCACATTTACATACTTTTTATCTTTGTGGATGAGCTGGCGTCAAGCTTGCTGCTCCGGCACAGATTTTCGTACCATCTTCTTATGTCGGCATCGGAGAGAATGTCTTTGCTTCTCTTCCTGTGGTGTTTGCGACTGTTGGTTCACTGTATTCCCTCCGGCAATTCCGTGTTTTCTACGCCTCAAGCGTGGACTCGATGTGTGGAAAAGGCGGGCCAGAAGGGCTTCGATCCCTTGACCACTGGATTAGAAGTCCAGCACTCTATCCATGCTGAGCTACCGGCCCAACATCTGCAAAATTATTTGGCATTTTAAAGGTTCGTCAGCTACCATTTCTTGTTGTTGGACTCTCTGATCAGCTTAAAGAGATACTGCTGGCAATATCCGGCGTACCTTCCAAAATAATTAACAAGACTGTTGTGCAGCTGCTGGTATTTTTTGTCAGTCAGTGTCTTTCCCTCAAAGAAGAATTTTTGTCCATAATACTGCTGCAGGCTTCTGAGAATCCATCTGTCAAGTGGAAAGGCCTCAAGCTTCTCAAGTGAGAACAACAAGATACAGTCTGCCACCTTGTTTCCTATTCCATTTATTTGCAACAAAGCAGATTTTGCAGAATCATAGTTTGCTTTTTTGAGATCTTCAAAGTCGATTCGATTTTCCAATACTGCAAGCGAGGCAGACTTTACAAACTTTGCCCTGTACCCAAGGCCGCAAGAGAGGAGCTCCGAATCTGGTGCATGCGCAAGTTTTTTTGGCTCTGGGAAAAGGTAAAACCCTTTTTTCTCAAATAAGGCCTTTTTTCCAAATTTTTTTGAAATCCTCTGCAAAGCCAGTCTGATGTTTTGTATGTTAGAGTTTGCAGACACGATAAAGGAAATGTAGCACTGAAAGGGGTCCTGACGCATCAGCCGGAGTCCTGGGAATCTGTGGATTGCGTCTCTTACCGTTTTGTCCTCTGAGATCTCCTTTCTTATCCTAACAAAATTGTCGCCGTTTCTGAATAAATCATACTCAGACCCAGAAAAGGTGCGTACCTGTTCTGGGCTGTCTGCGTCTACTGCAAAAATGTCGTCGCCGTTTACACCGTACCAGGTGTTTGCAAACCTCTGCCACAAAAAGACCTGGCCTGAGTTGATTGTCTGCTCCAGATCTATCTTAGATGGTGATGCTTTCTCCAATCTCTGGTGCATAGGCATCAAAGCCGAACTTTTCGTGTATTTGCTGAGCGAATTTAGTGCACGACTCGCCGTCTCCGTGAACTGCCAAGACCTTGGGGTTTCCTTTGATTCTTTTTATAAGCTCAAAGAGGCCGTTTCTGTCTGCATGTCCTGAAAACTCAAACTGCCTTACCTTGGCCTCCGCTTTTTGCTGGCGGCCTTGAATCGAGACCTTGCCAGTCTCTAGCAGTTCTCTTCCCGGTGTACCCTCACCCTGGTAGGAGACCAAAGCAATTCCATTTTTCTTATCAAACGCAAGCTCTTGCAGATAAAAGACTGCGTTTCCGCCAACTAGCATCCCTGCAGGAGATATAATTACACACGGCTCTGTGAGTGCCTGCTTTCTTTCTTTGTGGTTTCTAATCCACGTCGTGTTTTCTATTGCATCAACAAACACATCATAGTCACGCAGATAATCTGGATGCTGCAACAAAATCTCATTTACACTTAGTGCCATACCATCCATGATTATTCTGTGCTTGAATTTTGCGTTTTTTAGCACACACGCAATCTCCTGCGAACGCTCAACTGAAAACGCAGGAACAAACAAGCTTCCTTTTTGGTCTAGGATCTCGTTTGCGTATTCGATGAATTTTTGCTCGGCCTCCTGCCTTGGCATCTGCTCAGTCTGCGAATATGTGCTCTCTGTGATTAACAGATCTATTTCTCCAATATCTAGGTCCGCTTCGCGGATCATCCTTGAGCCGCGCACGTTGATGTCGCCTGTGTAAAACAATTTCTTTCCCTCGGATTCTACAAGTACGGTGCTGCCGCCGACGACGTGGCCTGACTCGCGTAACTCAAACGTAGAGTTGCCCCGCCTTACCTTTTCTTTAAACCCAAGCGTCTTTGCAAACTTGTACATCTTGCTGACTTCGGGCAACCCAAACGGATGTATGTAGCGCTCAAGCTTCAACATGTCCTCAATTAACAGCCTGCTCAGATCGAATGTGGGCGATGTCGCAAAGACGTCTGCGTTGCCGCTGACATACATCAGCGGCACATACCCAGAGTGATCCAGATGCGCATGTGAAATCACTATTGTGTCCACCTCCTTTGGCATCACGTGGAGTGGTCCTTGCGGGGTTTTTCCCAGATTTACTCCGTAATCCAAAAGATAATTTGCCCCGTCGCAGTTTACTAAAAATCCAGATCTACCGACCTCTTTTCCGGCCCCTAAAACTTTTACTCTCAAGGATTCAACTTGAATCCGGTCTATGTTAAAAGGTTATTATCGATCCCAGATCATTCCGTAATTATTGCAATCTTCAAAAGCTTTAATTAGTCAAACCTAAGATTCCCTCATATGGGTAGAACTTTTGACCAATGGTGGAATTCAATTCCGGCCGACCTACGCAACAAAGTTCGCGCAGGTGACGAAGGAAACAAACCACTGTTAAACCAAATTAATTGGGTTTGGGTAAAGAATCTGATGGACAAAAGGGCTGACTTGAATCCAACTGCAGCAGAGCTGCTGGACTGGGTAACAAGCGGTCAAATCGATGCAATGCGAAAGTAAGCGCACCATCAAGTTACCTTTTTTATCTTTTGCAAATTTCTTTTACAAATACGAGCGGGAAAGCCCTAGCCCTTTAGAGCAGGGATGAAAGCGAGCACACCACAGCTCATCATCAAATCCAACCAAAATATTAAATCGTCACATCGCTACACTGAAACATTTGGAATACCAAACACATCGCCATTTGATATATTCATGCAAATATCATGTTATTTTCTGCCCAAAATACCGCAAGAAAATTCTAATTGGCAAAACAGCAGATAGACTCAAAGAAATCATCATCTCAAAACAATCTGAATACGGATACGCCGTCATGCAGATGGAAGTCATGCCGGATCATGTGCATTTGATGTCAGCCCAAAACAAAACATCATGCACACAGTAGATATGAAAGGATACACATCGTTTGCCCTGAGCAGAGAGTTTGGTATTAGAAAACCATTATGGGCTCCATCAAAACTCGTATCATCTGTTGGGGCTGTGACGCTGGATGTCGTCAAAAAATACATCGAGACAAGAATGATCCTCACGTACAATGTGCGGCACCAGAGGGATCTTTCAGCCGAGTTTGCCATCAAAACCAAATCCAACACCTCAAAGGACGTAAAACACATCGGACTCAAATCAGCAATAGCAAACCAAATCCTGCGAAAATACCGCAGCGGAAAAATCAAAAAGGTAACAAACATCAAGCTCACAATACCTGGGCAGTCAGTCCGGCTTGACTCAAAAACTGTCAAAATACCATGTTTAGGGTTGACACTTGACTG
>JBKBQK010000054.1:0-1617 GCA_046292705.1 Candidatus Nitrosotenuis sp.
TTGGTTGCAGCTATTGCGTCTTTTGTTATCTCCGCAATATACTGTGGTGTTGAATATCCTACCGTGTCTGGAATGTCGATTCTGTCTGCTTTTGCTTTTGCCACCTCCGAGAATACGTGTTTGAGAAATTCTCTGTTGGTTCTCGTGGCATCCTCTGCAGAAAATTCTACTTGGAGTCCGTGTGCTTTCCCGTACTCTACTGCCTCAATTGCTTTTGCAAGGGCTTGCTCCCTTGTCATTTTTAGCTTGTACTGTAAATGGATGTCCGATGTTGCGATGAAAGTGTGGATATAATTTAGTCCGCAGTCTATTGCCGCGTCGATATCTTTTTTGCTTGTCCTTGCAAGGCCGCATATTTCGGCCGATAGGTTTGCTTTCGTGATGAGCTTGATTGCTTGTTGCTCACCTTCTGAGATTACTGGAAATCCTGCCTCTATTGCATCGACTCCTAGCTCGTCAAGCCTCTTTGCTATTACGAGTTTTTTCTCAGGAGATAACGCGACTCCGGGAGTCTGCTCACCATCCCTTAATGTTGTATCAAATATTCTGACTCTCAATCTCCTCCCCTCTGCAAAGCAGCAACGCCTGTTCTTGCCACATCTATTATCTCATATGGTTTTAGTAATTCTTGCATGTTATGGATTTGATCGGGTGTTGCTGTTAGCTCCAACATGATCGAATCCTTGCGTGCATCGTGAATCTTTGCCCCAAACGAGTTTGCGATGTTGTTTATCTCCATGCTGTCTGACGCCTTTGAGATTTTGATTCTAAATAGCGCCAATTCTCGATATACGGATTTTTTATCGTCGAGTCTTTTTACCTCTATGGTGTCAATCATTTTATCAAGTTGCTTTACAATTTGATCTATTTGGCGCTCATCGCCTATCGTAGTTATGGTCATCTTGGAAAACTCTGGGTTCTGTGTGACTCCGACCGAAATGGAATCTATGTTAAAGTTTCTGGATCTGAAGAGGTGCGTCACCTTAAAGAGGATGCCAGGTTTGTTTTCCACAAGTATTGACAAGATAGCCCACACCATGCTGATCACGATGGCAATATCATATCTTTTAGTGACGTTCCAGGTGCGACAAATGGGAGTACGTCTTCTTCTGGGTCGATTGGAATATCTATTACAGTGGCAACATCACTTTTGAGTCCAGCCTTTATTGCATTACCTAATTCCTCAAGGTTGCCTACACGTATGCCTTGTGCTCCGTATGATTCAGCAAGTTTGACATAATCTGGACATTGTTTTTGATCAACTCCGATCATCCTTCTGTCATAGAATGTTCTCTGCCACTGGGCCACCATGCCAAGGGAGTAGTTGTTCACCAAAAATACGATTACTGGCAAGTTGTCCAATACTGATGTGGCAAGTGAGTTCTCAGTCATGTTGAAGCTTCCATCTCCTGCTATATCCACCACAGGTATGTCTGGTCGTGCGGCCTTTGCGCCAATTGCTGCTGGGAACCCCCAACCCATTGTGCCAAGACCAGTAGAACTAAAGAACGTACCTGGGTGGATCACGTCAAAGAACAACGATGCCCACATCTGGTGCTGGCCCACTTCGGTCGTTACAATTGATTGGTGTGGCAATACTTAGCGTAATTTGCGCAA
>JBKBQK010000054.1:1627-8174 GCA_046292705.1 Candidatus Nitrosotenuis sp.
CCGAGAGTTCGCCGGGGTGTAACTTGAGGTTTTGGCGCCAATACTCCTTTACTTCCTTTACGTGTTGCAGCCAAACGTTGTGTTCTGATTTTTTGAGTGCTTGTTGCATCAATAATTTCAAAAATATTCTTAGCGACGCTTTGACGTCTCCTACTATTGCCACGCTAGTGGTCTGGTTTTTTCCTATCTCGGCTGGGTCTACATCCAAGTGAATTATTTTGAGATTTTTCTCAAACTCGTCGAATCTTCCTACTGAGCGGTCCGAGAACCTAGTTCCGATTGCCAACACACAGTCCGCTTCAGTCATTATTTTGTTTGCTTCTGCGTGTCCGTGCATGCCTATTGGGCCCAAAGACAACGGATGGTTTTCTGGAAACGCTCCCTTGCCTTTGAATGTTGTAACTACTGGGATCATAAGCAACTCTGCAAGAGATTGGAGCTCGGCAAATGCAGCAGAGATGATTACTCCTCCTCCTGCCAGAATTATCGGCTTGCTTGACGATAACAATAATTTGATTGCTCTTTCTATTGCGACTATGTCTGGGTCGGTCCATGGATGATACCCTCGAATCTTTACTTCGTCTGGAAACACCATGTCTGCTTCGGTTTGTTGCACGACCTTTGGAACGTCGATTAGCACCGCTCCCGGCCTTCCAGTCTCTGCAATGTAGAACGCCTTTTTTACTACCTCAGGTATCTCCGTAGGTTTGGTTGGCTGGAATGAATATTTTACAACAGGATTTGCAATTCCTATGATGTCGCTTTCCTGAAATGCGTCGCGACCTATCATGGCGGTGGGCACCTGTCCGGTTATTGCCACCATTGGTGCAGAGTCGGCCTGTGCTGTTGCAAGACCGGTTACAATGTTTGTGGCACCTGGGCCTGAGGTCGCAAAGCAGACACCTGCCTTCCTGCTCACCCTACCAAAACCATCTGCCATGTGTGCTGCAGATTGTTCATGCCTTACCAAGATGTGGCGGATGTTGCTTTTGTATAATTCGTCATACATTGGAAGGTTTGCACCACCGGGTAGACCAAAGATCTCCTTGACCCCTTGTTTTTCTAATGCCTTGATTAAAGCCCTAGCGCCTGAAATTTTTTCCATAAATTAATCACCAAAAAAGCGCGCTGTATTATAATTTTACAGCACCAGCTCGACTAGCAGCAATCCCAAAAGTGGCGTAGTCGAACCGTTTGACATATTCAATATCAGTGATCCAAAGTTGTCGATATAAAGATTCCCCATCTAAGCACACCTGCAATAAGACTTAAACCATGACCGCCCCATAGCAGGGGCGTTGTCCGAAAGAGAGCAGATAATAAAGGTGGTTGAAACCTTTTTTGAAGTTGGTAAGACAAAGGATTTGGCCCTACTTAGAACCATACAACTCGATGAGTCAAGTTTCTCAAGCTTCAGCGATGTGCCTCCATATGATCTGAAAGATTTCAAAACGACTGTCACATTGGAGGAGCTTAGATTTGTCAGCATTTCAGATTACGACTACAAAATAAAAAATCCTAAGATCAGCATCTTTGGCGATGTTGCAGTTGTTGCCTTTGAAATTACGCAAAAGGGAATGCTTGTCGACAACAAGGCATTCACAGGAGAGCACATCACAATAAATGGAAGGGCCACTTTTGTTTTAGTCAGAAAACCAAGCTGGAAGATAGCTCACATACATTTATCGAAGATCGACTAAAAAATTATTGAGTTTTTGCTTGCGGCGTGGCAGGCTGCGGTTGTTTTTGCACCTCTGGCTTTTTTTGCTGCTGCTTTTGCTGAGGCCTTGGTGCTTGTTGTTTTGATTGTTTTTGTTGTGGTTTTTGATGCTATATTGGTCGTGTTCTCTGTTGAGGTCTTTGCTGTGGGTGGTTGCTTGCTGGTTTTTGGTTGTTGTTTCTTGGCTGGTAGTCCTTGCAGAGTTGCTTGAAGAGATCGTATGCTTGATCTAGAGTATAGTTTGAGTGAATTATTGCTCTTACTGCCCTGATCATCGGAATTGGGAATTGTGATTGCCATATGTTTCTGCCCATGTCTACTCCGGCGGCGCCCGCCTTGACGGAGTTGTATGTAAGCGCGAGTGCGTCACGCTCTGGAATCTTTGGTCCACCTGCCACGATTATTGGTACTGGACAGCTGTTTACCACTTTTTCAAAATTCTCACAGTAGTAGGTCTTTACCATATGTGCCCCAAATTCTGCTGCAATCCTGCATGAAAGTGAAAGGTACCTTGCGTCGCGTTTTTCAAGCTCCTTGCCTACTGCAGTCACAGCCAGTACTGGAAGACCGTATTCTTCTGCCTCGTTTACTAGGTTTCCTAGGCTCACAAGTGAGTTGTGCTCGTACTTTGCGCCCACGAAAATCGACATGGCAAGAGCCGTAGCGTTTATCCTAATTGCATCCTTGACGCTTGTTGTAATTTTTTCGTTTGATAGATCCTCACCTATGATGCTGGAACCGCCAGAGACCCTCAAAACTATTGGTACTGGAAAGTTTGGATCTACTGATGTCCTCACCACGCCCCTTGTGACCATCAAAGAGTCACAGTATTTCAGTAATGGTGCGATCGTCTTTTTTGGGATTTCCAGCTTTTCAGTAGGACCTAAAAAGTAACCGTGATCTACTGCAAGCATTACGCCCCTGCCATTGTTTGGCTTGAGTATGCTCGAGATTCTGTTTTTTAATCCCCAGTCCATGTTGAATTTTGGGTTTTTCGAGACCCTTCTTAATCCTTTCTAGTTGTGGATGATGATCTTCATTGCGTTTTGGCCCGTGTGGGCATGCTCAAAGGCTTTTTGCGAATCACCAAGTGCATATCTGTGCGTGATCAGCCTTTTTACGTCTACTTTGCCAGTAGAAATAAGCTCAAGTGCTCGCTTTGTATCTTGGTCAGATGCCGCGTAGCTTGGTACCAATGTGAGTTCCTTTGAGTAGATGACGCTCATATCAATGTCCATTGTTGCGCCCTTTGATGGAACGCCAAACAACATGATGACTCCGCCTTTTCTTGTTATGGAGATTGCGTCGGAGATTGCCTTGAGGTTACCAGTAGCTATTATGGAGACATCGACACCACGATCCTGCGTATCTGCAAGGACCTTCTGTATCGAGTGCGGTTCTGATTTTAGCGGCACTGCGCCAAATTTTTTGGCAAAGTCGAGTCTGAAGTCGTTTACATCAAAGCAAAATACCTTGGAAAACTCATTTGCATTGGCAAGCATTACGTGCATCATTCCCGTTGGGCCCGCCCCAAATACTGCTGTGGTGTCACCCCTTTGATAGGAAAACTTGGACCATGCCCTCACACAGCAAGCCAGTGGCTCTATCATTGCTGCTTCATCAAAGGAAAGCGCATCTGGGATCTTGAGAACTCCGCCGTGTTCTACATTCCATTGCGGCACGATGTATTCTTCTGAAAGTCCACACGGCGACAGATTCGTCTCATAATACTTTGGACACATTGTCTCATTTCCGTGCTTGCAGTAATGGCACGAGTAACATGGAACGTGATGATGTGTAAATACACGATCGCCTACTTTGAAGTCTGTGACGGCGGAGCCAACTTCAACAATAACTCCGGCAGGTTCATGCCCCAATCTCATTGAAGGTTGTCCGTATTTTCCGAACACCTTTTCCACATCAGAGCCACAGATGCCGCATGACTGCATCCTGACTAGGATGTCGCCTGGGCCTAACACTGGTTTAGTTGTTTCCTGTACCTCCACAGATGCTGGACCTTTGACAAACGCTGTCTTCATTCACAAACAGTACTAGATTATGGGTATAAGTAGATTCATGAAACCGACAAGTTTGTTAGAAATTTCCAAACATTCCGTTCGGATCGAACACAAAATCGATTATTATAAAAATCGTTTTAAGAACAACATGTCACGCTGGAATACTTCGAATTACGATAATTTCGACGATGAGGAGGAGTCACGCTTATTGAAGAAATTCTATGATTATGCTGAAATCGAGAAAAAAGAATCAGAGCGCAAAAAGTTTCTCGAAGTTTCCGACAAGAAACGTCCAAGTGTGTGGGGCAACAGATTTGCCTTGTCTGCAACAATCCAAGGATCCGTGATCACAGGCCTCACAGTGGCCCTCGTCATCATGCAAGCTGCATTTTCTGATGTGAGCATCATCGAGTTTTTGTCACTGTCTTTGAATGGAGCAGCCAAATGGTTCTTCTTTGGATATTTCATGTACATAACGCTCGTAGTGGCAATTGCAATCTGTGCGGTATTTTACAACCACCTAGAATCGAATCTCAATAAGCCCATTCGTGGAAACAAAAGGTATCTTGTCTGGTGTCAGCTGGTCGGAATGAATGTAGGTGGTGCTGCGACTATTCTCTTAATAGTTACAGGGTTTGCTGGTGCCGGCTTCATAGGTGTCGCTGACGGCTCGCAGTCACCACCCCAAGACATAACAGAATTTGTCAAAATCCCAATCGCAGTACTTGCAATAGTCTTTGGTTGCGGCACCATATGTGGCGGAATTGCGTACATTACTACATACATCAGCAGGATAGGGCCTAAGCTTAGCAAGCTGTCTATTGATGACGAGTCTAAAAAATACGACCGGCTTTAGACGCCCAAAATAGTCTTGAGCATCTTTCTATAATCTACTTCTTTTTTCTCGCTACCCGCAGCGGGAAGAGAAAATATCAGTGGTTTTGACTTTGTTGCGCGAAGTTTTGTCAAATCGGTGTTGATTGGCGTAGAGATATCCTCGCTGATTAGGACAAGTCCGACATCTTGGTCGTCTGCAAGTTTTTTTATCTCAGAGAATGCGTTTTGAGGGTTGTCAACTACTACTCCTTGGACTCCAGCTAGTTGGAAGCTGGTGACAAAAATTCTGCTGCCGACCGTGACAATCTTCACAGTTTGGCGTGCCTTTGATACTAATTTAACCGTTTTTGCAAATTAGGAAACATTGATTTATCAAGAATCTGTCTAAAAATACATGTCCCAAATAGACACGCAAAAAACAGTCTATCTTTTTGTCCACGGTAGAATGAACCTGATGCAAAAATCAATTGACGCTCTAGTTGGAAAAGGATTTTCAAAAGACAAGATAGTCTCTGCAGCCCCAAGTCAGGTAGGACACGTAGGTGACTACATGGCGATGCTTTGGATGCCCCCAAATCCAGATCATATCAAGATCCAAAAGATAACAAAGATTGATCCTGTCGAGCCGCAAGGAATGATTGGTTTGTGGAGGGGTGTCTCAAAGGACGATCTTTTTACAATCCCGTTGTAATTCCCAGCCTTGAAAATTACATGAGTGATTTAATTTGCTAAAACTAAAAGTTATAAACAATGCCAAAAGATTTTAGCTTGATGACAATTAAGCTGGTATGCAGCGACTATGGGTTTGAATGCGGCTTCGTGCTCGAAGGAGAGAAGAGCCTCTCACTCATTAAAAAGCTGAGAGATCATTTTGAGAGTGAACATGGAATAGATTATTCTGTGGACGCCATAATACAAATGCTCGTAAACAAAGGCCACAGCAAAGATTCTATAAGAAATGAGTAAGTCTCAGAGTTCTGCGATCAATGCCGACAAAAAATCATGATACTCGTCATCTGTGAATCTGATTATTTCTATGTCGTGCTGGCTCTGTGCAATCTTAAGTGAATCAAGGTGGTAGCATGATTTTTTGCCTTTCAGTCTGCCAAAGTAATATCCTTCACAGGAACAATAATCAAACTCTGGTGCAATCCAGTACTCCTTTCCCATGCCAACGACGGTCCAAATCTGTCTCTGACTCGGCTCAAAGATGTGAAGCTTGACTCTTTTCTCAAATAGAATGACTGACGATTTTTCTTTTGGCACAAGAATTTAAATCAAAACGTATTGTATATCTTTGGTGCCTCTCACAAAAATAGTTCCGGGGGAGCCTGCACTCCTGCTTGAAGGCGAAAAACGCCACCTCATCGTCACGGATCTTCACATAGGTTTTGAAGACAGATTAGCAGAAAACAAGATCTTCATTGGCAAGAACAGCACATTAGATGAAACGATGCAGAAAATATCCACACTCATCGAATCACAAAATCCAAATGACATCATACTGTTGGGTGACATAAAATCAAGTATAAACAGAATATCAAAAAATGAATGGGAACAAGTACCAGAGTTTCTCCGCAACATCTCACAAAAAACAGACGTCATTTTGATTCCTGGAAACCACGACGCAAATATCTCTAGGCTGGTTCCAGAGGACATCATGTTGGTAAGCTCTATTGGCATAGTCTTGGAAAATTCTCTTTTGACACATGGTCACACCATGCCTACTGAGAATTTTTCCCACGTAGACAGAATAGTGATGGGCCACCTGCATCCTGTATTCTTTGATGAAGACTCGATATTAAACGGGCAAAGAGTGTGGGTGTCAATTAAGACGAAAAAGGAAAACCTATTTTCATCTGCGTCTGGCAACCTTGAGATCACAATAGTGCCATCATTTAACCGGTATTTTTACGCCACAAAGAAAAAGACTTACAAAAGATCGATTTCCCCACTCATCGAAAAGATAAAG
>JBKBQK010000055.1:0-8039 GCA_046292705.1 Candidatus Nitrosotenuis sp.
AAAGGCTCACAAAATAGAAAAAAAGCCGTACGGTTCTACCAGATAATACAGGAGCGAATCAAAAACAAAAGAAAGGATTTTCTACACAAGCTATCAACCCAGTATGCAAAAAAATACGATATCGTGTTCCTAGAAAAATTGCAAAAGCTAAACATGGTAAAAAACCATGAGTTGGCAAAAAGCGTCTTGAATTCTACATGGGGCACATTTTCAGACATGCTGGACTACAAAACCATGAGAATTGAGGTTCCAGCAAAAAACACGACCACTGACTGCTCAAGATGCGGCAATTGGGTGCCAAAATCAGTGGCAGTCAGAACTCATCGATGTGATAAATGCGGGTTAGTTCTGGACAGGGATCACAATGTTGCCATTAATATTTTAAAAAGAGGACTGGAAATTTTTTGGATATCAAATACCGCAGGGACTGCGGGAATTGACGCCTGTAGAGATCCCAATGTGGTCAATGAAGCAGGAAGCCTATGTCTTAAGACATGGATAGTTCACTAATTTGGGATCTGTAAAGATATCATTTGGAATTTAAAGAAGTCTACTGCAATAACTGCAAAAAAACGCTGGGCCGCTACAATGTCAAATATTTTTCTGATGCCAAGATTGCAGAACTGATAAAGTCTACCCACGCAGCACATTACAGAAACGGCCACGAATTAGACATACGCAGGGTGACCAAGTAGTTATTCCATGGTCTGACGCAGCTTCTGTAATAGTTCTTTTTGCTGTTTGCTCAGCTTGGTTGGGACTTCGACGACCAGCCTTACATATTGATCCCCACGCCCGCGAGCGTTAGAATAAGGTAGGCCTTTTCCTTTAAGCTTCACTATTGCGTTTGGCTGTGTGCCTTCTTCGACTTTGATCTTTTCTGTTTTTTCCAAGGTAGGTACTTCGATTGTTGCACCTAAAGCTGCGTCAGCAATTGAGATCTTTGCGTCATAAAAGATGTCTGCGCCGTCTCGCTTAAATAACGGGTGCGGCTTGACGCGAATTCTAACAATCAGATCACCGCTTGAGCCATGTGGTATTGATTCGCCCTCCCCGCTTATCACATAGTCTCCGTTATCTATTCCAGGAGGTATGTCAAATGAGAGTTTTTTTGTCCCTTTTGTCTTGCCTGTTCCCTTACATGTCGAGCATGGTTTTGGTATGAACTTTCCTTCACCATGGCATTTTGTGCACGGCTGCACTGTGACAAAGGTAGAAAAGCCCATGTTTCTTGTGAGGCGTACCTGGCCTTGGCCTCTGCAGCTAGGACATGTCTCCGGCTTTGTGCCGGGAGTGCAGCCAGAACCGTTGCAGACGCCACAGTCCACGTTTTTCTTTACTTCAATGTCAAGTCTTTTTCCTCTGAAAACGTCTTCAAGTGTTACACTGGTTTCATACAAAATGTCTGCTCCTCTCTGTCTTGCAAATCCGCCAAAGCCACCTCTCCCAAACAGAGACTCAAAGATGGAATCAAATCCACCAAAACCAAAATTAGAGAATATGTCATCAAAGTCACCTCTTGCACCTTGGAAGATGTCTTCGGTTGAATATCTGCCTTCTAGTCCTGCGTGGCCGTACTGGTCGTAAAGCTTGCGTTTTTCTGGATCCGAGAGAACTGCATAGGCCTCAGATATCTCCTTAAAGTGCTCTGCTGCCTCAGGAGACTTGTTTCTGTCTGGATGAAATTTGAGTGCAAGTTTTCTGTATTGTGATTTTATGGTGTCGGCAGAATCAGATTTTGAGACCCCCAATACTTCATAATAGTCTCTTTTTGCTGACATTTCCTATTCTTCTACCAGGGCAGTGGATAAATTAGCTTGTTGTGCCCTGATTCTGGGTGTTTTGTGATCCTGTGGAACTTTGTTGTTCTTGGCTTGGCGGCGGACTGACATTTTTGTAGAGCTCCGTTGTTATCTGGTTTACCAATGTTTTTAGCGCATCGAGCTTTGGCCTGATTTGATCTGGTCCTTTGTCTAGAACCTCTTTTAGCTCCTTTACTGCTTCAGCAATCTTGATACCCTGCTCTTGAGTCAGCTTGTCTTTGAGGTCTTGTGTGAGTAGTTTTTCGGTGGTATACACAAAGCTTTCAGCCTCATTTCTAATGTCGACTGCCTCTTTTTTCTTCTTATCTTCTTCTGCAAATTTTTCTGCGTCTTGCTTTAGTTTCTCGATCTCGTCTTTTGATAGCTTGGAGCCTGCCTGGATTGTTATTTTTGCCTCTTTTTTGGTGCCAAGGTCTTTTGCAGTCACGTTGAGGATGCCGTTTGCGTCAATGTCAAATTTGACTTCAATTTGTGGGATTCCCCTTGGGGCTGGAGGAAGTCCTGTAAGATTGAAGCTGCCAAGTGAGACGTTGTCTGCTGCCATGGGCCTCTCGCCCTGTACGACGTGGATGGTAACTGCAGTTTGATTGTCTGCCGCAGTCGTAAAGATCTTTGTCTTTGAGGTTGGAATTGTAGTATTTCTTTCGATTAATGGTTCCCTTAGGCCTCCCAGTGTCTCTACTCCCAGAGTCAATGGCGTTACATCAAGTAACACAATGTCGCTTGTCACATCACCTGCAATGATTCCAGCTTGAATTGCTGCGCCCATGGCTACTGCTTCCATTGGATCGACGCCGGATTCTGGGTTTTTGCCTATGACATCACCTACGAACTTTTTCACAAATGGAATTCTGGTCGGTCCTCCAACCAGCACTATTTTTGAGATGTCTGATGTGCTTAGTTTTGCATCACGTAACGCGTTATCAATTGAGGTGCGGCATCTTTCGACTATTGGCCTAATTAGATCCTCGAATTTGGCCCTCGTTAGTTTGAGTTCGAGATTTTTTGGTCCAGTTGTAGGGTCATACGAGATGAATGGTAAGTTGATGTCAGTCTCCATCACCGTGGAAAGCTCTATCTTTGCTTTTTCTGCTGCTTCTCTTATTCTGGTCATCGCGGTGCTGTCTTTTGTGAGATCTATTCCTGTGGTCTTGCGGAAGTCGTTTACGATGTAATCTATGAGTACTTTGTCCATGTCGGTTCCACCAAGTTGCGTGTCACCTGATGTGCTGAGCACTTCAAAGACACCGCCTCCCATTTCCATAATGGTGACATCCAGCGTGCCTCCACCGAGGTCAAAGACGAGTATCTTCATATCTTGGCCAGCTTTGTCCAAGCCGAACGCAAGTGATGCAGCGGTTGGTTCATTGATTATTCTGACTACATCGAGTCCTGCAATGGTGCCTGCGTCTTTTGTTGCTTGCCTTTGGTTGTCGTCAAAGTAGGCAGGAACGGTGATGACTGCCTTTTCTACTTTCTCGCCAAGAAATGCTTCTGCGTCTTTTTTGATCTTCTGTAAAATGAAAGCCGAGATCTGCTGCGGCTTGTACTCTTTTCCTTGCACCTTAAAGATGTGGTCGCTTCCCATCTTTCTTTTTGCAGCAATTATGGTATTGTCTGGGTTGGTGACTGCTTGTCTTCGCGCCGGTTCTCCAACTAAAAGTTGGCCATCCTTTGTAAAGGCGACTACAGATGGGAATGCCTTTCCGCCGATCGAGGTGCCTTCTGCTGCTGGGATCAGCACAGGCTTGCCTCCCATCATTACCGCTGCTGCGGAGTTGCTTGTTCCCAGATCAATTCCTATTATTTTTGCCATTTTTTCACCTTAGATTATTTTGATTGTGGTTTTTTTGATATTTCGACTAGTGTCGGTCTAAGCGTCCTTTTATGAGAAATATATCCTTTCCTTATTTCTTTTGTTATAGTGTTATCGTCGAGGCCCTCATCTTCTACTATTGATACTGCCTCGTGTAGATTTGGATCAAATATCTCTCCTAGTGCCTCAATTGGCGTGATGCCATATTCTGCCAAGAGGGCGTCAATATTTTTTAGGATGGAATCGAGGCCTGCAGCATTTGGGTTTTCCTTTTTGAGCACTTGGGTGGCCCTTGTCAGATCATCGTAAATTGTGAGAAACTTCAACATGAATTTGTCTATTTTTTCAGTCACGCCATTTTCAATGTCAGTCTTTGTCTTTCGCTCAAGGTTGATGAAATCAGCAAGCGAGCGTTTTAGTTTGTCCTCACATGACGTCAAGTTTTGCTTTAGCTCTTCAATGAGTTTTTCGTTTTGTGATGCGGCCTCCTCGCTTATCTGTATGTTTTTTGATTCTTCTGTTATCTGTATCTCTTTTGATTCTGCGGTTTTGTTTTGCTCAGACAAGACAAATAATTTTTTTTATGTTATGCATATAAATTCATACTGAAGCTGAACATCTTTCGACCCTGCAAGGTTGACTTTCCTACCTGCCACCTCTGACATATTCCCGACCCTAAAGGGTTCGGGCGTTACCGCTCGCATTTGTAAGAAGCTACAAATTAGTGTTGTTCACTTTTTGTGTGTGATTTCACACAGAGGGTTTCCTTTTATTATTATGAGGTCGTTGTCATGTTTCTTTTTAAGATTATCGTAATCGGTCTTTGAGCATATTACCAGAATCGTCGTTTTGTCGTTATGGAACAGATCTATATTTGGGTCATTGAATGCTTCTACATCACCTATGTAGTCTCGAAGTTTTGTGGTGAGGTTTTGCAACATCTCTATTTTGTCTCCACGCATCTCATGTTGATCAAGCGACCAAGAAAGTGCAATCTTTGTTCTGCTTGCCTTCAGGTCGTTTTTCTTTAACGTTGCCCTTATTTCGTCAATCAGTCTTTTTATGTAGCCGTCTATGCCTTTTAGGCTTCCATTAATCAAGTACATCAGTGTGTTGGCTCCTTCAAATGAAGTGCCAAGTGAGCGCAAGTCGTACAAGCCGCTTACCATGTCGTCTAAGAATATGTCCTGAAAGTCGTTTGAGCTTAGATCCATCTTTGTGTTTTCGTCCTGCGCGAATTTGCATACTTCAAGGACGCTGCACAACGTAGAGAATCTCGAAAGTACGTTTATTGCATGAAAATGTTCTGCAGACGACACTCCTACAAAAGAGATCTCTTTTTTGTGACCTAGCAGCGTAGTCAGATTTTGGTCGTGTTTGTTGTTATACGAACCAACTACCTTTGGAGGGTAGTTTCCTCCACCAAGAGGATAATAAAAGTAGAAGATCGATTTTCCTGCTTCGAGTCCCGTGACGTGTTCCAAAAGTGAGACATTTTCGCTGTTACCCCCTATTCCAGTCGGAAGCATGTAGATGACTGAGCTGCCTTTTTTGAGCGACGATGTTGCATCCTTGAATTTAGAGTGGACCTCTGTCTTTGTTTCTTGTCCTGTCTTTCTTATTCTTGGGGCAAAAAAGAGGTACTGTGCTTTTGATATTGCGACATCTATTGGCTCCATCGGCAGAAGCGGTTCGTCTTCTTTTAGTGAAGAGACGTTTGGGTATGTTTTTGCTATCTCCGGCTTGAGTGATATTGCAGACTGGGATGATTCGTCAATGATGAAGACATTTGCTCCATTTATTGCCATTTGGCATGCAAGTGAGTAGCCCTCGGTACTCAAACCATACACAACAGCTCTATCAGATGCCAATTCATTGGTGCTAGGTATAAGGACTAAGAAAAACTTATTGCATCTCTTATCACACAGCACCTATCTTGCGGATCTGGATTGACATACTGACACCAAAACAAGTCTTATTTTTTGAGCCGATGATCAAGCGGTTACAAAAAAACAACAAGATACTTTGTACATCAAGAAATTACAGAGAGGTAAAACAGCTTGCAAGACTTCGCAAGATGAAGCTTCACATAGTTGGCAGACATGGCGGACAGACCAAGAAAGGCAAACTTGATGCTAGTTTGGACAGAATGACAGGTCTTGCAAGACTGATTCAGAAGTTTCGTCCGGATATTGCAGTAAGCTTTTCTTCTCCAGAGGCTGCACGGGTCGCATTTGGGCTTGGAGTCTGGCACGTGACTTTTTCTGATTCACCTCATGCTGAAGCAGTGATGCGCCTTACGTTGCCGCTAGTACAAAAACTGTTGATACCTTGGATCATACCAAAGAAGGAATTCACAAAATACGGCATCGCTGCAAACGACATCATAACATACAGGGCAATCGACGCGGCCTTGATTGTCAAATCTGCAAGACATACTATGAAATCTTCCAAAGAACACAAAAAAAAGAACATTCTAATCAGGATTGAAGAATCGCAGGCAGCTTACGTACAACAAAAAAATCATACAAAGAAGATCATACAAAAAATCGTTTCAGGTTTTCCCAATGAAAATGTGATAGTCCTTCCGCGATACGGAACGCAGATCTTGAAGCTAAGGCACGATTTCGGCAAGAAGTTAAGAATTTTAGATAAAGTGGTGGTGGGCAGCATGTTGCTTATGGATACAGATGTGTTCATTGGCTCTGGAGGCACCATGACTGCCGAGGCGGCTTTGCTTGGAATCCCAACTATCTCGTATGATGCAGTGCCCAACTTGGTACAGGACTATCTTGTAAGAGAAAAACTAGTAGTCTTGCAGTCGAATCCGAACAGAATTGTTTCAACCATAAACAAGATGCTACACGCAGACAACAAAACTCTGCA
Source organism: Candidatus Nitrosotenuis sp. (assembly GCA_046292705.1). Classification (GTDB taxonomy): domain Archaea; phylum Thermoproteota; class Nitrososphaeria; order Nitrososphaerales; family Nitrosopumilaceae; genus Nitrosotenuis. Next base: position 6,526 of record JBKBQK010000055.1, read on the forward strand.
AAAAAGAGCAAAAAGTCTCTTATCATCAATGGAAGATCCTTACGACAAGCTGATCCAAGTCATTGGAGCCGCATAGAAAATTCAATAATAGGAGTTTTTGAAGGTGGATAACAGGAAGCCCGGTAGTGTAGCGGTCAAGCATAGGGGCCTTTGGAGCCCTTGACCCCAGTTCGAATCTGGGCCGGGCTACTCTTCACTAGTTGGTAGCCCCCTGGTTCTTTAAATACCAAAAAGGCTTTCAGTGCGTTGAAAAAATCCAGATCAAAATAAGGCAAGCAAAAATACGGCGACCTTAACGAGCAGTATACAAATTCAACAGAAGGATCAATACAATACTGACGGGGCTTGAAGACAGCATAAACCACAATTCTGTGAGATTATTTGTTCAGGAGCTGAAACTTGGTGGACTGAGCACCGGAAGGGTGTGGTACTATGCAAGCAGGTCTGCAAAGATAGTAAGATGGTTTGACAAAAGAAATATTCTCTTAAAGGGCGCAACAAAAGAAAACTGTAAAGAATGCTTCCAACAGATTCTTGATCCAAATTACAAAGGCTCTACAAAGGTTGCATATGCAGGAACACTAAAGCGGCTAGTGCACTTTGCAAAGACTGGAGAAATTGGAGAAAGGACTTTTGATAGCGACTATGTCGATGAAGTGCGCTGGATAAGACCATCAAAGTACGACAGTGAATACAGGCCGGAAGTAGAAGCAGAGGATTTGTTGACGCCAGATGAAGGTCTTCTGGTCCAAAATACGCTAACATCCTGATCAATTTCTGGTACAAGCACAAGACACAGAACAAGGCGCTTGTCATAGATTTTGCAGTTGGATATCTCCAAAGGTCCAGGTCTTCTTGGGTTCAGAGGACCGATGTACCTATTGGGGGTCAGTATTCCGCGGATCACTATATTGATCATCCAGACGGAAAAAGAACCTTCCATTATGCAGACTGTTTGAGCAGGATGAACAACTTTAATACAATGTATTATCTGCTCACATTGCCGTTGTAATCCCCAAGAATCCTTTGCGGCACAGACGATCCCCTGGAACGGTCAATGTCATATATGGTGGTTCATTTGCCGACAAATGCCCACAGCCAGTGATTCTTGCCGTTGATTCTCCAGCTGGTCTCATCTCCGTGGATGTTGCGTTCTGATTTTAGTTCCTTGATCATCTCACTGTACCTGTCTGCAAATGCTGCAGACGCTTTTCTGATGGAGTGGTTCACTGTGGATTCGGTGACATCAAGGCCAAATACCATGTCTAGTGGGTGCGATATCTTCTGGTATGAGAGGCCAAGCATCTTGAGTGATGCCATCAGTACCATCAGCCGCAGGCCGAATCGCTCGTTTGGCAGTACGTCTGGTATGGCTGCCGAGGTTTGTCTTTTGCAGTCCCTGCAGTATCGTCGTCTTATGCTGTACCTTGTTATGATTACTCTGGCAGGAATGATATCCTCTACAAACCTGGTGTATGTGTCAGTAGGTTTGGAAAGGTGGGGCTGCCGCATAT
>JBKBQK010000056.1:0-7935 GCA_046292705.1 Candidatus Nitrosotenuis sp.
GGGATTATGGTGAAGCAAAATCAATCACTGTAGATATGCCAAAGTCCAGTCCGTATTACAAGCAGCTTGCAAATACAGTATCTGGCGAAACATTGGTGACATTTCTTACCAAAAGATTCCAGAGGATAGGTCAAGCAACAGCGCTCAAGTTCTGCGAGTTTGCTGGATTGAAAGCGGAAAAAAGGATCGGCGCCTTTACAAACGAGGAGCTTGTCCAGCTTTCTGATTCACTCCAAAGATATGAAGAGTTTCTCACACCCGACCCAAGCTGCCTTGCGCCTCTTGGCGAAGAGCCGCTAAGAAAGGGAATAGAGCAGTTCTTCAAGCCTGACTTTTACGAAGTTGTCCAGAGGAGCGCATCTGCGTATTCCGGCTTTCCATTTGTCGTGGAAATGGGGATCGCGTATGGCGGGCAGATTCTTCCAGGCAAGATCACCGTGTACAGGTTTGCAAACAGAATTCCATTGCTTTATGATGAGGGAAGCGACGTAGTATTACAAGTGGTAAACGAAGTGGATTGGGGAAGGTACAAGGTAAAAAATGACGCACCACTTGTCATCGTGAGCCACATCTGCTCTACTCGTATCCCGTATAAGACTGTGGGAAAGGAAAACGTCGCAGACAGGCCAGAAATAGAAAAGGAACTAAGACTTGCACTGCAGTATCTTGCTCGCAAATTGTCTGCATACATGTCAAAGCGAGGCCTTGCAGAAATTGAGAAAAAGAGGACCAATCTGTACCAGAAATATCTTCCACTAATTGCCCAGTTTGCAACGGAGCTTGCAGGTAAAAATAAAGAGCCTGACTACAAGAAACTAATCAAGGATTTGAACACAAATGTCGAAGCCCAAGAGTAAGTCAGAAAAGGTCGCAGCGGCAAAGAGGGATTCGCTTCTTGAGCTGCTAAAAGCAGAAGGAACCAAGGTGTACAACGATCTGGAAAAAGGCCAATTTCCACAGTTTTATGTGCCAAGCAGATCCGTCAACAACATCGTATATGACAAGAAACTGCGCCAGTATGTTTTGGGCAAAGCGGCAGGCCTTCGAAGCTCAAGGAACATGGCGCAACTCCGTTCGTTTACTCAATTGATCTGGCTTGCGTTTTTTGCAAACAGGCTGGTGCATGAGAAAAAATCCTCCACATTGAGAGATATTTACTATTCATCTCAGGCCTTTGCAATTGACTTTGAGGACCAGCCGGAATCAGACAACATCATCGTGGACTTGGAGGCGATTTTGGCAAGGCCGCGCGAGGATTTCCACATATTTCCTGAGGAGCGAAGTAGCGTCTTTGGCGATTTGACAATAGAGTATACGGTGCCAGGATATGAAGGAAGAAGGACGAACCTGTCAGACCATCCAGACGGCTACTTGATTGGCCCAAGCTTGTCAAGCGCGGAGCTTGTTGATACCAGTGCAGAATTGGTGATTGCAATAGAGAAAGGTGGTCTCTTTACAAGATTTGTCGAAGAAAAGGTGGACAAGAAGTTCAAAGCAATCATCATTGATACTGCCGGCCAGGCCCCTCGCTCAACTAGGTATCTTTTGAAGAGACTGCACGAACAGATGAAGCTGCCAGTTGTCATACTGACTGATGGTGACGTGTATGGGGAGCACATCGCAATGGTCATAAAATCCGGCTCGGCAAACGCAGCTCACCTAAGGGAGCTCACTGTACCTGACGCAAAGTGGATTGGCGTGTGGGCATCAGACATTGAAAAATACAAGCTACCTACCATCCCGATGACGGAGTCGGACATCAAAAGGATCTACGATCTGCAAAAAGACCCAAGGTACCAGGAGGGAATCTGGAAAAAAGAGCTAGAGATATTTTTGAAGATAAAAAGAAAGGCAGAGCTAGAAGCATTCTCCAAGTACGGCCTCACAAACATTACGGACAAGTACCTACCTGAGAAGCTAGAGCTGGCCAAGAGTATGTAATTTCTGTGTTCTGATATGGAATCACAAGTAGCTGGAAATATTAGTTTAGGTAGTAGCAAGAGGTTTTCTGATTCGTAAAGTAAGTACACCGTTTCTGTACTTGAAATCTGCAATCTCCATACCAGACGCGCCATCTATTGGAACCTCCTTTGAAAAGTTGCCAGAACCACGCACGTACAGGACACCCTCAATTAGCCTGACCATTATCTTGTCATCAGGTCCTGGAACTTCTGCGACAAATATGATCTCCTCGTTCCCCTTGATGAGGTCGTATACCCAGTTCTTGCTTTCTGCCTCCCTTGCCGTATACTTGGGCTTTTCAGTCTTGGTCATCTTTTTGAGGACAAATCCCCAATAAATCATGGTCGCAGCGGCAATGCCTACCAAAATGAAGCTGACAGCGCCTTGGCCGTAACGTAAAGACATGATGTACACTATGCCCAAAAACAGGATTATCATTATTGAGACTATGAAGTTTATCGACTGTTCATTAGAGTAGGATTTTTTGTAGCTTGCCACTTGGATCAGTTGTGTCCAACTAAATATAAAGCATTTATGGACAATTTGAAGTCACGTGTAAAACGGCAGTGAAATCGAAAACGTGGTGGGGTTGTTTGATACAGATATGGTTCCCTTATGTTGTTCCACAATGCTTTTGCAGCTGGCAAGGCCGAGACCTGTCCCTTCCTGCTTTGTGGTAAAGAGAGGTTCAAATATCTTGCCAATTATTTTGGTTGGTATTGCGGGACCAGAATCTTCGATTTTAATGAGGATGTTGTCTTGTTGTTTTTTTGCCCTGATGTTGATTGTACCTTTACTATCCCCAATTGCCTGAATCGCATTTAATATCATGTTTGCAAACACGATCTCAATTTTTTGCGCGTCGCACAAAAGGATGATGTCGTCTTTTGGGAAATTAATGGTGATATTTGATGGGATCATCAGCGTTTGCAGCGCAGAGATAATTATCTCGTTTAGCGAAGATGGCTTTTTCTTAAATGGTGTCCCCTTTACATAATCCAACACACCATCGATCTGGTGTGTCATTCGGAAAATCGATTTTTCAATAAGATCGATTCTTTTGAGTGTGGAATCATCCAAGTTCTTACTTGTCTTTTTGATTACTTGGACGGTTCCTTTGATGGCAGAAAGTGGGTTCCTCATGTCGTGTGCAAGTCGTGATGCAAGCTCACCCATTGCTGAGAGTCTTTCCGCTTGAATCAATTTTTGAGTCATTTCTCTTATTTCGGACTCTAGAATTGTCTTCTCTCCTACTAGATTCTTTTCTATTTTGTTGAATTTTCTTAGGTTTTGCTCAAGTATTTTTTTGAATTCTGCAGCGTTTTTCTTTTCTTCCTGCAGCTGGCTTTCTAAAACCATTATTCTGTTCTGAACCTCTTTTTCTACGATTGTGTTGATGTCATCGATGATTTTGTCCGACTCGAATTCGTTTCCCAATCTCTCAAATTCTGTATTTGCTGGCTCAACTGGCACAGGCTGGCCCACCTTGAGAACATCTAACTCCTTTTCAAAGTTATTCTGCTTGTTTTTTATCTGCTCTATCTTTTCTTTTTGCTTTGCAATGTGCTTACTCAGTGAATTTAGGTAGTCGTTGACTTCTTTGATGTCATCGCCAAGCTCAACTGCATCCGTTGCGTGCCCATTCTTGGTCTTTTCTAAAAAGATCTCCTTATCTGGGCGCTCAAAGTCGTCAGGATTATTGGCCTTGTCGACGTCACGGTTTAGGTACTTTCTATTCGTCACAAGTTAGGTTTGCAATATCCAAAATTAAGTAGCCATATGTTCGGATCGAACAATTAGACAACGACACGCCAAATCGATTTTTATTATGGGGGCAAAACCGTCATATGTGGACAAAAAAATCACGCCGAACCCAACCAAGAGAATATTCCTAAAGGGATCTATCATAGGTGCAATAATCACAATTCCATCACTAGTTGCTTTCTTTGTAAGCTGGTACGTGTTTGGAGACAAAATAACTGCACTCGTCGTGGGTGCAATAGTGCATTTTATCGGTATGGGCTTCTCGATTAAATTATCAAAAAAACTCTTCAAAGTAAAGCAACCCGAGATTTAATTATTCAAGCATATATTAAGTTGCATTGAGCTTAGACAAGGTCGAAAAAGATCTTATCAGTGAAATCAAACTCAGCCCAATTGAGGCCAAAGTCTTCTTACATGTGACGACCAAAGGAAAAATGGACGCAAGCAAAATTGCACAAGATCTTGCAATAGGCTACGATGATGCACTCAAAGCAGCGAAAACTCTTGTCGAGCGAGGGGGCTTTATCGACTTGACACCAACAGAGTTTGAGGCCATGCATCCAAGGTTTACCGCAGTAAATATGTACAGAAAGATGTGCCAAAAAGAGAATATCGAATTCAAAAAAAATCTCACAGTGGATAACATAGGTGTGGCCTTAGAAGACCATTATGATCGTGCAAGGACTAAATAGTACCTCTTTGCGCCACAAATCGATGAGCGTCGATACAGAAAGCTGTAAGCACCAGATCACCTACTTTGGAGTGACAAACATCAACTACAACGAAAGAACGATTGGCTCAGTAGATGTATGGCGCTGCGCAATATGCAAAAAAAGGTTTTGTGAGGAAAAACAGCTAGGAATCGACTCAATCGTAGATTATGTGGGCATGCCAAAAATAGAGGTTGATGAAAAATGGGCAGTTCTGGTAAGGAAGCTCTTCAAAGGAAAGGATCGCTGGAAGCTTGTCAAACTAAAGGAAAATGGCACGCTTAAGGTGGAAAACCCAGGTGACAAGGTAATTGAGATTCCAGTGAAGAACTTTGCAGTCGACGATCCAAACCACGCAAGCTTTCTAATCGATGACTATGTCAACAAGGCAATAGAGATCTAAGGTGGTACCATGCAACTAGATGTTCATGTAAACGACGTCAAAGGAACGCAGATGGCAGCCAAGATTACCGGAACGTTTAGCGTAGATGGCCACACATTCAAGTTTTCTGCAATTGCATTTGGCAGGATAGGAGGACACAACATAGGGGCAAAAATATCAAAATCTACAGAAAAGGAACTCAAAAAGCTTGGCTACGACGTAAATATCGTCATAGATGCTCTACAAAAGAACCTAGTTGAGGGAAACATCACTTTGCCAGAAGGAATAAACAAAGAAACGTTTGCAGATGGCTAAAACACTGCTTCTTCTAATGCCTTTGCACAGTGGCACTTTCTTTGCTGCGGAATCTCATCTGGTATTGATGTGAGCAGTCTCTTTGTGTTTTGCACGTTCTTTGATAACGTCTCGAGTACCTCTTTTGCAGTAACTGGTTTTTCGGCCCAAACGTCATAATCTGTGACAGTCGAGATTGAAGCGTAGCAGATCTGTGCCTCACGCGCAAGCTGGCATTCTGGAACAAGTGTCATGCCTATGATATCGGCACCAGTTGATTTAAAGAACCTTGATTCTGCCTTTGTCGAAAATCTTGGTCCCTCTATGCACACATAAGTGCGATCCTTGTGCACCGAAATGTTCTGCGTCCTTGCGGCCCCAAGTATTGCCGATTGCAACTCAGGACAAAACGGGTCTGCAACTGAGATGTGAATCACCCTACCATCTTCTGAGAAGGTTCCTCTGCGTGACTTGGTAAAATCGATAAACTGGGACGGCAGCACAAACTCGCCTGGGGCAAGCTCTTCTTTGAGGCTGCCTACGGCAGACGGGGCAATGATGCGCGTAATTCCAAGCTGCTTGAATGCCCAGATGTTTGCCCTGTAGTTTATGAGATGGGGCGGTATAATGTGCTTTTTTCCATGCCTTGGCATAAACGCAATTTTTCTCCCTTTGAAGATTCCAACCGTGATGGAGTCAGATGGTTTGCCGTATGGGGTATCTATCGTGATCTCTTTTGCTTCCTGTAGCAGTCCGGAATCATAAATGCCTGTGCCACCAAAGATCCCAATCTCTGCCTGCTCCACTAGTATTTCACCAATGACTCTACTTTGTATTTTGATATCTTCTCTCTGCCGTCAAGCTCTGTGAGCTCTACTATAAAGGCAAATCCTGCTACGCGACCTCCGAGTTTTTCAACCAGTTCTGCTGCTGCCTTGGCAGTTCCTCCTGTAGCTAGCAGGTCGTCGCAGATTAGGACGTGCTGGTCTTGACTGATGGAGTTTTTTTGTATCTCCATTGTTGCCTTGCCGTACTCAATTGAGTACGTCCTTTTTACGGTGGTGCCTGGGAGCTTTCCTTGCTTTCTGATCATGATCATGCCTTTGTTGTAGCGCAGTGCCAGGGCGCATGCAAGCGGCAAGCCACGTGATTCGATTCCTGCAAACAGATCGATGTCATTTGCATGGTATTTTTTTGCAATTTCGTCTACCACGTAGGATAAAGCTGATGGGTTTTTCAAAATGGGGCTAATGTCCCTAAACAAAATTCCTTTCTTTGGAAAGTCTTGGTACTCTGTGATGATGTTTTGGAGATTCACACCGAATACGTCTTGTCAGAGTAATAAAAAGCGTTCTGGCTTATTGTACTGTAAAGGTAGTCTCTGCCGTTTCTCCACCAACTGTTGCCTTTATCTTATAAGTCCCAGGCTGCAGTTCCAGCGGGACAGTCCAAATGGTCTGAAAACTTCCTTCTTTTGTTGAGCTCATGGAAAGCTCTTGTATTTCAACATCCTTTGGATCAAATATCTTAATTATGGTAGTCTGCGTCTTTCCGCCACCGGTACCAGTTATGGTTATTATCTCGCCAGCGTGGATGGTGTTCTTGTTTACAGTCACTACAAATGCTTGTTCTACGGTTCCGACTACGGTCAGCTTGACTTCTGCCAGATTTGATCCGCTGGCTGCCTTAATTACCCAAACTCCATTCTTTGCATCGCTTGGAACCCTGAATGTGCCATCGGAGAATTTGCCCTCTTTGTCGGAAAAAATCTCTTTTCGTTTGATCACGTTGCCGTCAGGATCGGACATTTCTATTTTGAGTAGCACATTTGGATTGGTAGAACCTAAAATCAGGATGCTGTCTCCAAGTTGGTATTTCTGCTTTGTTGTCTGGATCTGAATTGGTCCTGAACTTGACTGCAGTCCTACTGAGAAGACTACTGTTGTCTGGAATTTTTGGTACTTTACGACCACAGAGTAAACACCCGACTTGTAACCTTCTAGGCTCAACTCGTATTCTGCTCTGCCGTCGAGGCCCAAAGTTATGTTGTCGGATATCTTGGCCTTATCTGATGGATCAATTACCAGTAATGAAACAACTGCCTTGGCCGGTCCTTGCAGTGTAAGCTTTGCTTTTTCGGAGGTGAGGTAGTTAAGCTTGTCAAATTTGGCCACTATTTGTTCAGTCGGTAGCTCACCAAGTCCTATACGCAAAATCTCTGATTCTTGTTCTTGGGTAAATATGACAACGTATGTGCCCTTGGTAAATGTGGGCTGTGTCTGGTATTCAAAACTCACGCCTCCAGAATCACTCACAGTCAAAATGTCAGAGAAGATCTCCTTGCCAATTGGATCGTTTATCACTACTTCGACTGACTTGCCAGTCAGCGCCGTTCCGTTGAATACCATCTTTTCTCCCGGATTGTATTTGATGGCAGATGACGTAATGTGAATCGTCTTTGAGATGGATATGCTGAATGTTTTTTCTATGCTATCTGTACCATCACTAAATATGACCTTCCTTGTACCGAGTGGAGCATCAGGTGGAATCGTCGTCTCGTGGAACCACACACCTTGTCTGTTTACTGTCACTACTGCTTCGTAAATCTTTCTTCCGGAGAGATCCTGGGCTGTTACGGTGACTGCGCTTCCTGGTTCACCCGTGCCGCTTGAGCTGATAACTTGGCCTGGCTCTACCAATTCAACAAATTTATCGACGGTGAGATGTCTTGCCTTGGGGCTCACCATCTGAGTATCACTGTGCTCTATTCTAATGCTGATGACTTTGCTGTTTCCTTGATCATCGATCAGGGAGAATTCGACT
>JBKBQK010000057.1:0-7929 GCA_046292705.1 Candidatus Nitrosotenuis sp.
CACCTGGACATCGCCAAGTATCTTGTCAAACAACAATGTAGCAAGCTCTATTTTGGCGTCATATGGTATCTTTGGCAACGGTGTGTCGGTAGCAGAGCTCTCAATTAATCTCATCTTATACTGCTTGTTTTTGCCAATTAATATGAGGAGCATGTTGTCTGTTATGCTTATCTCAATAGATTCAGTTTTGTCCGCACGCTTGATCAGCTTTGAGAATTCATCGATGCGAACACCGAATTTGATGTCGCCATCTGACTCGTATCTTTCAAAGGCTGAATTTGGCCAAGAAATATCGATTAATGCCACATGCGACGGATCCATTCCACGAAAAGTTATTCCTTCGGTGGTAGCCTCAAAGGTAGCTTCCTCGACAAGTGTGGATATTGCAGAAAGAATTGCTTTCCACTCATCTGAGCCGCTGGTTTTTGCCGAGAACAAAGCTAAATCTGGTGTTGATATAGTGCCAGTTAAACGTTATGCGTAGTTGCGCCACGTGTGACTACATTTGGTGCAACGATAAAACTGAGTTGTCGGCTCATCTGCACTTCGAGTCTGTAGCATCCACCAGACAGCTTCGCCGTGGCCGCATTTTTCACAATCTATGTTGATTGTGGGTAGTGCCTTGTCTTCTTGTGGTTCATCAAAAACTGTAAGATCTTTGTCAAGCTGCACAGTCATTTTCTTTGTGTCTTGTTTTGATTCAGCTTCTGCATGGCCGCATTTCTGGCAGACGCCTTTTTTTAGACGCACGCCGCACTTGGGGCAAAATTGCATCTAGTCACCTTTAATTTTAGAGTGAATAAGTTGTTTTAGATCTTCTGCAAACTCGATAGCAGCTTCTGTCGCCTTTTCTATTTCCTTAATCGGGTTGCCCTTCGATGAATTTACTCTCATTGAGTATTCGTTGGTGAGTGGATGCCTTAGAACGACACCTGCGAACTCCACCTGCTGGTCTTTTAGGAGTTCGTGTTGTATGATGTACAAAGTACTGATGTCTGAGCCACGAATTGATAGGTTGGCCTCCTTTGACGAAGATTTGACTATTTGGGCATTCATTAATCGGAAAACAACTTATTGTGGATATAAATCATCGTGCGTATGGGAAGCCAAAATAACTACATCTCGGAAATCAGTCTTACAAAAGACAAAGACGAGTACTCAAAAAACGACGACATTGTGATTGGAGTGAGATTCTCAATTCAGGGAGGACTCAGAGAGGCTTTCAATGAGAAAAACTGGACAGAATCTTACAACAAATTTGATAATCTATTCAAGCTAAAATACGGAATAAAGCTGGTCTCAGGCGGATTCAGAAAACACGCCCTCAAGGAAATAGATACCTACAGAAAGGCCTCGTTGTTCTGGACTCGAAATCCCAAACTTGTAAATCCTATGAAGGAAAAACGCGTTTGGGTGCAGGTAGCAAAGAACTTTGAGCCATTCATAAGGCTGACAGAAGACGACGTGCGAGCAGAGCTGTTTGATTTTGACGAAAAGATAACAATCAAGGCGTCCCAGCTTGGAGAAGGAAAACACAAGATTGGGGCAGAAGTGTATGCTTCCTGGCAAAAACACCACTTTACAGATCCGGATAGTGTAAAGGCAGAATCTAAAGAAATAGAAGTAACGATCAAGTAGGAATTATAAGCCAGCTCTTGGTGAAAAAATTATGGCAAAGTATGACGGCCTTTTGGGCCAGCCGGTACTCGAAGTAGAAGAGCCTGATGCAGAAGGTGGAGTTACTCTAATCTTTAAGGACAACAGATTTCTTTTCATCAAATTAGTGGACGGAAAGATAGAGACGATCTCTATTCCAGAATAATTATTTTGATTTTACAAATTTTTCATACATAGAAACTGCAAGCTCTTGCGATTCTGACTGGATAGAGCCAGGCCGTTCTTCTCTTACCTTTTCTATTGCCTCTTTTGCAGACATGTTTTGGTATTTGATGAGGTAGCTTGCCAGAATTGTGCCGGTTCTGCCAATTCCTGCTGCGCAGTGCACCATGACTGGTTCTTTGTTTCTGATTCTCTCAGCTATGAAATCTACTGCTACATCAATCTTTTCAAGAGCCGGCGCAGTAAGATCCTCTGTTGGAATGTGTAAATACTCTATCCCTTGAATCCAAGCATCAGGAAGCCCCTGCTCGGTCATCGTAACAATGGACTTGACACCTTGTTTTTTGATCCAGTTGATTTCTTCAAAACTCGTAGGCATGCCAGAACCAGCCAGCACATCGTTGAGCAACCACGAAAAGTTAGTAGGCCTCTTTGCGATTTTTCCGTGGATCTTGCGCCAAAGATTTCCAGGCTTGCTCATCAACAGATTTTCAGATTTTCAGATATTTAGACATGATTCTTTATATTGACAAATAGCGTAATAGTGTAGTTTTGAACAAAGAAGCTATTCTATATGACAAACTACCTGACAACAAAGTCAGATGCACAGCGTGCGCAAGATACTGCGAGATAAAGCCAGGCCAGATAGGCCTTTGCGGCATTCGTGGAAACACTGAGGGCAAACTTGATTTGTTTGTGTACGGAAAAGTGATCACTGGACACGTAGACCCAATTGAAAAAAAACCTGTAATTCATTATAGGCCTGGAACGAGGATCTTTTCTATAGCCACTACTGGCTGTAATTGGCTGTGTCAATTCTGTCAAAACAATGACATCTCTCAGAGACGCAAAGTCGAAGGAACAGACCTAAACCCGCAACAAGTAGTACAATTAGCGGTGAATTCCGGTTCTCATGGCATAGCATACACATACAACCAACCCTCAATCTTCATTGAATTTGCACGAGATTGTGGCGTTGAGGCCCACAAAAAAGGCCTTTTCAACATATTTGTCTCAAATGGATACGATACACCACAAACAGTAAAAATGATGGATGAATTTCTAGACTGCATCACGGTGGACTTCAAAGGAAGTGCAGAACCAGAATTTTGTCGCAAAATTATTGGCATTCCTAATCCAAAACCAATTTTTGAGACTCTCCTTGAGATCCGCGACAAGACAAAAATTCACGTCGAGATAACTGACCTCATCGTGCCCCAAGTGGGAGACAATTTAGAATACGCAAAGAAACTCTCAAAGTTTCTGTATGATGAATTCGGACCAGAAATGCCAATTCATTTTCTGAGATTTCATCCAGACTACAAGATGATGGAGTTCCCACCAACACCAATCAAAACACTTGAAAAACACTATGAAGTAGCAAAAAAGGAAGGCCTCGAATATGTGTATCTGGGAAACGTGCCAGGCCATCCATATGAGCACACTTACTGTCCTGGCTGCAAAAACATTACAGTTGGAAGGTACGGCTTTGACATTACATCTTGGAATCTAGATGAGCACAACAAATGCAAGACCTGCGGAAAGCAGATCCCAATTATAGGCCCACTTGACAAGGACTACAAGAAAAACAGATTCCAGTTTGTGATCTAAAAGGCTACGGCGCGTACTGGTGAACCTGTAGCACCATTTAATTTCAGCGGCAAGGCCGCAAGCCTGAACATTGGCTTTCTTATCTTGCCAAGGTTACAGAGGTTTTCTAAAATAAGAACATCGTTTGCAAGCAAAATGTGGTGCGCAGAAAACTTGGTATTGGTTCCAACATCGATACTTGGCGAATCAATTCCGACCAAGTTTGCCTTCTTTGATACAAGATATCTTGCTGCAGACTTGTCAAGTCCGGGGTTGTGCTCAAAAAAGTCTTTCCTACCCAGATTGTCATTCCAACCAGTAGCAAATAAAACAGTGGCACCACTTGGAATCACTCCATGTTTTCTTTCATGTTTTGTTATGTCCGACTTGGAGATTTCGTAGGCCTGTCCTGATTTTATCCTAATTAGTATGGCTTCGCGCAAAAATCTGTGAGGTGGAATCTGGTGAATCTTTTTACCTTCTTTGAGAAAATGATACGGCGCATCAATATGTGTGCCTGTGTGTGAGCTCAAAAAAAGCATCTCCAAATTGTATCTGTCTTTTTTCAGCTCAGCCCACTCAATGAAATGTGGTTGGGGCGATCCAGGAAAGGTAGGAATTTTTTCTGATATCGACAGAGTAAGATCTAATGATTTCACAAAATTATTGTAGAGCAACTTCTATTTTTCACTAATCAAAGATATTAAATAGATCTCCCTCAAACTACTTCTACATTGCCTATCGCATTCATTCTTTTGAACTCCGATTTAGGTTCTGACCAAGAAATAATCACAAAAATAAAAGAGATTCTCGCAGTCGAAAAAGGACTCAAATACGAAGTTCAGGGAGTCTATGGCATCTACGACATTGTAGTAAAAATAGAGTCAGAGAACGCCGACCATCTCAGGAGCGTCATAACCAACAAGATACGAAAAATAGAGAAGGTTCAATCCACACTCACAATGATGGTAATCGAAGAACAAGAGAAACTATAATTTCTTGATTGCGCCTACTGTGGCCAAAATTTCGGATTCGGTGTTAAAAAAGTGAGGAGCGGCACGCACAATTTTCTTATCAGAAATCTCTCGCACTGCAAGAACAATCCTTTGTTTTTCAAGTGATTCTACAATCTGCTGTGGATCTCTGTCTGCAAGAGAAAACGACACGATGCTTGTCCTGTTTTGTCGGTCCGACGGTCCATACAGGGTAACGCCAGGGATTTTTGCAAGCTCCTGCCGCAAAAGATCTGCAAGGCCTATTATTCTCTCTCTTATGTTCTCAAGCCCCAAGTGGAGCAAAAACGAAATGGAGGCTTCAAGACCTGCAACTGCCACAAAGTTTCTAAATCCACCCTGTAGTCTATCTGGCAGTTCCTTGTATGCAAGCTTGTCTGTGTCATGCAACATTGCTGACTCTCCTGCAAGCTGCATTGGCTCAAGCAGGCCGGCAGATTCTTTTTTGCACACAAGAATTCCTATTCCCATTGGGCCGCAAAGCCACTTGTAACCATTAAACACGATAAAATCAGCACTAGTCTTTGTAAAGTCATAATCGCCTATGCAACCAACGGTTTGGGCGGCATCAAGAAAGTATGTAATTCCTTTTTCTTTGAGCACTTTACCAATCTGTTCTGCCGGAAGTATTGCCCCGGTGTTGTAGAGGCCGTGACTTAGTGCGACAAGTTTTGTGTTCTTGTCGATGATTCTCTGAAGATCTGCGATGTCAAAAAAGCCATCTTGATCTACTGACAAGCTGCGAAGGTCTACTTGCTTTGCCAATCGGAGCCAAGGATAATAATTAGAGTGATGTTCATGAGTGGTTCCGCGGATTACTATGTTGGAATTTTTTGGAAACGACATTCCGCTTGCAACTGCATTGATCCCCTCTGTGGTGCTTTGTGTGAAGACTATCTCTTCAGGCCTGCATCTGAGAAGCTTTGAGAGGGCCTTTCGAAGCAAGATGTTTTTTTCTGCAAGCAAGGCAGCAAAATCCAGCGAATCAGGACCAAGTGTGTTGTACTGCATGGTAAAATCAGTCATTGCCTTCATCGTGTTGATGGGAATGAGTGAAGATGAGGCGTTATTGAGGTATATACGAGAACCCTTTACAAACGATTGCGAAACAAATTCATCATCCAAATTCATTATTATACCACACACTCAACTAATTCTTGTTGGATAAAAATCCAGTTGCCACAGATAAAATCCGCAAATTGATCCTCAGCTCTCCGCTTGGCTCCATCTCGTTTGAAAATGCAATCACAAAGACGTATTTTTTTCACAAAATAGCAGCAATAACAGAGATTCCTACCATTTACTTTGATTTTGATCTCTTGTATAGTGGGTACCTTGCCGCAAACATCTTACCGCAACATGAGAACATGACTGTGCATCAGCCAAGGGAAGAGACGTGGAAAAAATTACTTGCAGAGACGCTAGATCAAGTATCGCAAAAGCGATACCTTGTCATAATTGATTCTCTCAACGGATTCTTTACGGTTCTTGCAGGCCAAAAAAATGCAGGCAAACTCATCAACAATGTATTGATTATGCTTGCAAGCATAGGACAAAAATCCGACTCGACTATTCTTGTGGGAAGTATCTCCAAATACAAAAAAGACGAAGGGTGGATACTATCTGCAATAGGCAGACACATTGTGGAAGTAGACAAGATGAACCACTTTTCAGTTCGGCGACAGAACTCAACTCTCCACTTGGATTTAGTAGATGATCATAATTTTACAAAATCATCAATTGATCTTTTGGAGCTTGATATGGTATGAATTGCGATCAAAATTTTATAACAGCGTTAAAAATTCTCTAACGCCGTTATAATTAGAGATTTTTAGGGAAATTATATTAAGATCCAAAAGGTAAAGAAATTCGATAAAAATGCCAGTAGCAATTTTACCAGACATTGGTGAACAGATGTGCATTGGTTGCGCACTATGTGTTGAAATCTGCACAAGCTTGGGACCAGATGTACTTAGAGTAAAACCAGTTGAAGGCTGGAAAAGAGGTAAGGCATTTGTCTTTTACCCAGAAAGATGCATCTCCGACGGTGCATGCATCGGAGTTTGCCCAACAAAGGCAATCTTCTGGATGAGACCAATGGACTTCACAGTAGGTCAACCAGTTCCTCTGTACAAAAATTCAGTCTTCGTTAAGGGCTGGACTGAACTTATCGACTAGGTTCAGTCATCAAAAATTTCTTTTTAATTTCTAGATACTAGTGATAACTAAGTTGTATATGACAGGCAACTGCTGACATGGGTTACAAAATCATACATAATTGATCTCCCAAATTCTCGATCTTTGAATTCAATGCATCAAAACAGCCCAAAGAAACCACAAATCTGTTAAAATGATCAACCATTGTCAGGTTTGAAACAGATGAGAATCTAGTGCAATGAACAGCAACCTGTGGATCAACAGAAACACAGAAGACGAACATTTTGCAGTAATCTCATTTTCTGAGCGATATCACATTTAGATTTTTTGGTATATTCAATATGGACGACAAAATTTGGTAAATTTCATAAATGATAAAAAATTAAGACGGGAAATATTAAAAAATATTTTCTAGACTATGCAATTATTGTTTGCTTTTTTACGATTGGCTTTACTTTTTCGACCGCGTCTAATAGATCCTGCTGAGTTATCTTGATTTCTTTTACATTCTTTGCTTGACTACTTACATGTCGTCTGAGAGCTGCAATAGCTGCTCTGTTGCACACAGCTGCGATCTCTGCACCAGTATAGCCATCGGTGATTTCCACCAGCTTTGATAGGTCTACATCTGCCGCAAGTGGCTTTTTCTTTGTGTGAATCTCAAAGATGTGTTTTCGCCCTGGCGCATCTGGTTTTGGAACCTCGATTATTCTGTCGAATCTTCCTGGACGCAACAAGGCCTCATCTACTATGTCCAGCCTATTTGTTGCACCGATTATCAACACGTTGTGAAGCTCTTCGAGGCCATCAATTTCCGTGAGTATCTGGGATACTACATTTTCTGAGACATGCGAAGAATCTGCACCACTCCTTCTTGGAGCAAGCGCGTCTATCTCGTCAAAGAATATGATGCACGGGGCAGCCTGTCTTGCCTTTCTGAATACCTCGCGTACTCCTTTTTCAGATTCACCTACCCATTTAGAGAGGAGCTCTGGACCCTTGATTGCAATAAAGTTGGACTCGGTCATCTTTGCAAGCGCCTTTGCAATGAGCGTCTTGCCTGTTCCCGGTGGGCCGTACAAGAGTATTCCCTTTGGTGGAGATACGTCAACATACTCAAAAGCCTCCTTATGTTTCAGTGGCCACTCCACTGCCTCTTTAAGCTCTTCTTTTAGAGAATCAAGGCCTCCCACGTCATCCCATGTCACGTTTGGTATCTGAACTAGAACCTCTCTGAGTGCAGAAGGCCTGACATCCTTTAGTGCCTCCTTAAAGTCCTCATCTGTGATTTTGATCTTTTGTAGGATCTCAGCTGAGATCTTTTCCTGAT
>JBKBQK010000058.1:0-7691 GCA_046292705.1 Candidatus Nitrosotenuis sp.
TTGTAGTCGTCATAAATTGTCTTGAGTTTTTTGTCGTCTGGTTCAAAGAAAATCCTCAGGTACTGGTATGATACGTCTATGTCTGGATTGCCGCCAAGCTTTCTGTGCTCTTCGATGGTGGGCTGGCCACCTGAAAACGCGTACTTGTTGATCTTCTTTTTTACAACCTCTGGTGGGTCTGTGGTATATATTGTGCCAGCTTCTTCGGATGCAGACATTTTGCCCCCTGGGCCAGAAAGCGACGGTATCATGATGTTGTGGATAAGTGCAGGCTTGGGTTTTCCAATCCTTGGAGCCACGTCGCGCGTGATTCTAAAGTGCGGATCCTGATCCACACCGAGGGGAATCAGCACTGGCCTGTTTTCGATAAAGCAGGGTGCGGACTGCAATGATGTGTAAAAGATCATTCCGACGTTTGTCTCGCCGGTAAATCCGAATACTGCCTTTGTGTTAGAAAAGTTGATCTTTTTTGCGACTTGGGCTGCAAGTGGGTACAGCGTTTTGATGTTTTGCGTGTTGATGATTATCTTTGTCTTCTCTGGCTTGAAGCCTAGTGCGATAAAATCAAGGGCGTTTTCGTGCGCAAAGAGGTTTGTTTCCTCTAAGGTGAGATTTTGCTTTGCATAGAATTTTTCATCATCCGTAAGTTGAAAGTACATTGTAGTGTCAAATTTTTCTTGGAGCCATTTTGCAAAGACCCAGGGAACCAAGTGTCCGATGTGGGTGTGCCCTGAGGGGCCACGGCCTGTGTATAGGAAGAATTTCTTCCCCTTCTCATAATCGTCCAAGATTCGGCTGAGATCTCTATGTGAGAAAAAAATTCCACGTCTTAGCATGAAATGAACTTCTCCGCTTATCTTTTCTATGCGTTTTAGGAGTGTAGACGTGATCTTTTCGGTGCCGAATTGTTTTATGAGTTTGTCATAATCGATCTCTCCTTCGACATGCCATGGAGTCACAACGAAGTCATCAGGAGACATTCATGTTTGAGTTAAGTTAAGGTTTAAAAAGTCTTTTCGGATCGTTTTGTTGTTTGTCTCAAGTTCTTCATCCAATTGAAAAATCGATAATCAAACTACTCAAGTCGACGCAAAGTCTCACAGAAGAACAAATTGCAGAAAAAACCAACCTCTCAATTGATCAGACAAGGAGAGGAATCGAGTGGCTCAAACTGAAGAACTTGGCAATAGTCACAGAGTCTGAAAGATCTTTTGTCAAGCTGGGAAAAAACGGGCTAACTGCAAAACAAGAAGGATTCCCCGAACGAAAGCTGGTGAACCTGATTGCAAATCAGCCAATGCAGTTTTCTGAATTGGAAAAAAAATTAGCAGGTGAAATTAACATTGCGATAGCAAACGCAAAGAAAAACGACTGGATAACAATTCAAAAAAATGAATCAGGGAATGTGGTGTCACTAAAACAGAAACCTGTTCAGACCCGCGAAGAAAAAATGATTTCATTTATTGCTGAAAACAACGTGACAGTAGAACAAATCAAGGATCACGCCACACTTGAATCGCTAAGAAAGAGGCCGGATTTTGTTGTGATTGACACAATAAAATCAAGAACGGTTTCACTCTCGGAAGCGGCAAAGTCAATTGACATAGAAAAAGAAGATGCGGGCGCAATCGACGTAGAAGCCGAAGTTCCTCGGGTCTACGCAGCAAGAACACACCCCCTAAAAGACACAATCAACGAAATAAGAGAAGTCTTTGTCAGCCTTGGCTTCACCGAGGTGATGGGAAATTTGACACAACCAAGTTTTTGGAACTTTGATGCTCTCTTTACACCACAGGATCATCCGGCAAGAGAGATGCAGGACACATTTTACATACAGGGCAGGGAGGCATCCAAATTTGCTAATCCGGATCAAATCAAGCGAGTTGCCCAAGTGCACAAAAAATATTGGAGCTATGATTGGAGCCAGAACGCTGCAAAGAAAATGGTTCTAAGGACACACACTACATGTGTCACAGTCAAATACTTGGCAGACAACAAACCGCACGATGCAAGGATTTTCTCACTTGGCCGCGTATTTAGAAATGAAAAGGTCAGCTACAAACATCTAGTGGAATTCAATCAGGTTGAAGGAATAGTTGTAGGGAAAAATGTTTCACTACGCGATCTCATGGGAATACAAACAGAGTTTTACAAAAAGATGGGCCTCTACAAGATCAAGTTTTGGCCCACATTCTTCCCATACACTGAACCGTCGTTGCAGACTATGGTGTACAATGAGAGATTGGGAAAATGGGTTGAGCTTTTCGGTATGGGGATATTTCGGCCTGAGGTGACAAGACCGTTTGGAATCACGAGGCCTGTTCTTGCATGGGGTGGGGGAATAGAAAGAATCGCTATGCTCAAGTACGGCTTGGATGATGTTAGGGAATTCTACAACAACAACCTTGGTTGGTTGAGGACTGTTGCAAAATGCCAGTAGTGACGCTGTATCTGCACAGATTGGAAAAACTCGTCGGAAAGGCAAACAGGTCCAAGATAATTGAGGCCTTGCCATTTCTTGGGCTCGACATTGAAGAAGAAACCAAGGAATATGTCAAAGTGGAGTACAGTCCAAACAGGCCTGATTATGCTACTGACGTTGGAATTGCTGCAGGACTGCAGGGCTTGTTTGGAATAAAAAAAGGCGCAGAAAAGATCATCATAAAGAAATCAGACAAATACTGTTACATCAAAACAGAACCCCAAGTCAAAAAAATCCGCCCTCATGTGTGTGCAATAGTTGCAAAGAGAGGCAAGCTTGACGATGAGGCAATAAAACAACTCATTACACTACAAGAAGACCTCCACTTTGGCATTGGAAGGCGCCGCAAAAAGACCTCAGTTGGAATTCATGATTTAGACAAACTGGCTTTGCCTCTTACATACACAGCAGTAGCAAGGAATCACAGCTTTGTTCCACTGGGCATGACTGAAAGTACGAGTGTTGAGCGGATCCTCGCAAATACGGAAGTTGGAACAACTTATGGAAGATTGCTGCATGAGTATGACAAAGTGCCTGTCATTGTTGACGCAAAAAACAACACAATATCGCTTCCTCCAATAATTAACTCTGCACTGACGACTGTAACGACAAAGACTGCAAACCTGCTAGTTGAGGTAACGGGAACTGACAAAAATACCACCGAAGACACTCTTGCGGTAGTAGCAACAACTCTACAAGGACTAGGGTTCACCCTATATGATTTTAAGACTGATTCTGGAGTTGCATCAAAGATCTTCAAAACCAAATCAATGCAGCTTGATGCATCACTGGTCAATCAAACATTGGGTGTAACTATGACGCCAGCTGCAATTTGCAACTATTTGAAAAAATCTAGAATTGATGCATGCGCTAGTACCAAAAAAATTCTCTGCAAAATACCTCGGTTTAGATTTGACATCTTTGGGCCAATGGATCTCGTCGAAGAAGTGGCACTTGGATACGGAATACAAAATCTAGTACCAACACTTCCAGCATCTACATCGGTTGGCCAAAAACATACAATTACAAAAAGATTGGATCATCTGTCACAGATAATGATAGGACTTGGATTTACTGAAGCACTCAACTCCAGTCTGACAAGCAAACGTGTTCTATATGATGAAACAAAAAGAACAGGAGACGTCATTGAAGTAGCCGAATCAAAAAGTCAAGAATACACAATTCTTCGCGATTCGTTACTGCCTGGACTTTTGGAGAATCTTTCAAGAAATATTCATGAATCATATCCACAGAGATTGTTTGAGATCGGCACTATTTTTTCAGCGGACTCGCCAATAAAAGAATCAATCAGCATTGCGTGCGTCAGCGCTCACAAAGACACAAGCTTTACGGAAATCAAATCGGTATTGCAGTCGCTGCTCAAAACGGACTCAAATCTGGACAGCATGACAAAGACTGCAGAAGAGCCGATGTTTGCTAAAGGAAAAACGGCGCACGTAATAATTGCAGATAAACGCGTCGGCACAATAGGACAAATCGATTCGCAGGTAATTGAGAACTTTAAAGTCAGAGTACCTGTTTGCGGCTTTGAAATAGTATTGTCTGAATTCATCTAGACTGAGTTAATATTTGACTAATTCCATTATTGATTGCCCTAAGAAGACACACAGACGGACTGGAATGAACATGATGCTAAAACATGATTTCTGGTTTCACCCAGGTGTGCGACATGGGGCTACCCCGGTTACAGAGCATATTTGAGGATTAGGCTAAAACCTTTGATAATATGTGAGTCAGTGCCGGGGTACAATCTTAAAACAAATATTGGATTTGTAAAAAACCACAAATCAATGGCATACTGGCTGTACAAGCAACAACTCTCCACATACAGCATAGAAAAGCTTGAAAAAGAAAAAAGACGATGTGGGACGGAGTCCACAACAACCTAGCATTAAAGCATATACGGCAAATGAAAAAGAGGGGATCTTACATTTTTCTACCATAGCGGCGACGACAAGCACATAACTGGGATAATGGAGGTGACTGCTGGGGCGTATCTAAAACCCAAAGGAGAGCGAATCCCAGATACGTTGTAGTGGCTGTCAAATTCAAAAAGAAACTCAAAAACCCTGTGACACAGTCAGATCAAAAATAACAAGATGTTTGCTAACTGGAGCTCCTTAGGATATCAAGACTGTCAGTGATGCCTGTATCTACTCAAATTTGGAATGAAATCCTCAAAATCTCTCAAAAAGAGAATAACCAATAGCTTTATTGATATATCCCGAGGTGTATACGTTAATCATGGCGACAGCATACGTTTTAATAAATTGCGAACTTGGTTCGGAAGAAGCCATCATAAAGCAACTAAAGTCGTTGGATGGCGTAAAGGAAGTTCACGGCACATTTGGTGCATATGACATCTTGGCCAAAATTGAATCTCCAACGGTTGAAGCGTTACGTGAAACCATTACTTGGAAGATTCGTAAGATAGAAAAAATTAGATCTACATTAACCCTGATGGGTATTGAGGGTCAATCTTAACTACTCTCTTTTTATTCTGTCATGCTCTTACATTTCATATTTGTCATCCCTGCCCAAGATCTGGGCAAGCGGACATGGGAATTTGAGTATGTCCAACTAATGTCACAATTCTACAAAAAATGGATCAAAGACACCTTTGACGTACAAGTAGAAGTCCAATGTGACGAAATGATAACACAAAATACAAACGTTTTACAAAGGCCTGATACATCCGCACTCCTTGAGGATCATCGAAGTCGAGGCCAAGACAAGTTTCATTTTTACTTGTGTCACTTCAGGCCTCTATGGACGGATTGTACATGTGAAGGATACTATGCAGAAAATTTCGGCATGACATTGTGGCAAAAACCAAAAACTCAGGATGATATTTTATTTCTGGCGCAGAAAAACTGCACAGTTGTATCTCACGAACTTGCGCACGAATTTTTGAGGCAAAAAAAATTCAAAAAACAAGTGGAGGCAATACACGAAATCTGGTCAAAACATATCTTCAACGAGCACCCATTCGAACAATATGGCAAGGATTTTGAACCGGCTAAAAAGGATCCTTACTTTATGACAATTGATGCATCAAGCTTTCGGTCATAACACAATTACCATTTCTTTTAATTCTTATAGTGTAATATGTTGTTATGTTAATCTGCAAAGGACACTGCAAGACAAGATATCGCAAATTTTTAGGACAAATCTCGCTAAAATATAACGGCCAAAAAAGATGCGGAGTCTGCGACATCTATTTGGTATGGGATGATATCAAGTGTCCATGTTGCAACTCGATCTTGCATGTGAGGCCAAGACATTCCAGGGCAAAAGTAAGGTATTACGAGAACGAAGGAGTACAGTGGATTTAACTACACTTGGTAACAGAATAAATTCTGTTTTCAAAATTTGCCGTCTTGATTTCAAGACGGTTTTCTGCATCGGATTTTCGCGACTTGCTGAGTTTTTCCAACTCCACCAGAGATTCGCCTTTAAAACCAACAGACGTTCCAAAGATCGCATCAGTCAGCATTGTACCGTGGTCTCCCCTTTTGACATCGTCAACAATGTTGTAGAACTTGACTGCCTCTCTTTTTTGGACAGGGGTGCCAGTTGACTTGTTGAATGCAACTGCGATATACATTCCGTTGTTTTTGACTGCAACTGGAACCTTGTGATTCTTTCCTGAAGCGCCAGGAATTGTTTCGTTGATCAAAATATCACATTTGTGGTACATGCTTGCAACATAAGCGTAAAATCGGTAATCAGCAAACTTACCATCTACGTCACTCTCACAATCAATGAAGATTCTATGCAGCATGGTTAAGGCGTCGTCGTTCATGCTTTGCAACCTGTCGTCGAGACGGCCTCTTTCTAAAAGATTGGAGTTACATTCTTTTGCTATCTTTTTTAAAATAAAATCTGGAAGATTGTAATTTTTAAGGGCGGCAATGTATGCGCCTGCTTGCGACATGCCAAAGGTTGGAAATCCCTTATTGACCATGTAGCATACCACCATCTGTCAGATAAAAATCAAACATGACCCGTACCATATACCATAAAGTTGTTTTTGGTTTATAACTGTTAGCAAAACGCAGATCAAACAAAGTTTGGTGATTTGATTCTCTAACGATTTATAACTAATGAACTGCAAACTAACACTTGCAATTGGAAAACCTTTGATCAGCTACATCGTGGACCATTTGGATTTATAACTAATGAACTGCAAACTAACACTTGCAATAGAGACATGGAAATTGAAACAACTCCGAAATTAGTTTCAGGTGTTTACAAAAAACTAGAAGACAATATTTCCAAATTTAGAAGTCTGGTCAAAAGGCCGCTCACACTAAGCGAAAAGATTCTCATCGGACATCTTGCAGAAATGAATGACAGAGAACCGCAACGCGGAAAAAGCTATGTATTCTTGAAACCTGATCGAGTCGCACTACAAGACGTTACGGGTCAAACCGTAATGCTCGAATTCATGCAGGCTGGCCTCAAACAAGTAACCCTGCCGACTACGGTACACTGCGATCACCTTATCCAGGCTAAGGTGGGCGCAGAAGAAGACACAAAACTTGCATTGTATGAGAACAACGAAGTCTACAAGTTTCTCGAGTCCGCATCAAGAAAGTATGGTGCAGGTTTTTGGAAGCCTGGCGCAGGTATCATACACCAAGTTGTGCTTGAAAACTATGCGTTTCCAGGCGGATTGATGATTGGAACCGACTCGCACACACCAAATGCGGGAGGACTTGGAATGATTGCAGTGGGTGTGGGCGGACTGGATGCAGCGGAGGTGATGGCAGGAATGCCATGGGAGCTTTTGTATCCAAAAAGAATTGGGGTGTACCTCAAGGGCTCATTAAATGGGTGGACTGCTCCAAAAGACATCATACTTTACGTGGCAGGCCAGCTCACCGTGTCCGGTGGAACCAACGCAATAATAGAATACTTTGGACCTGGTGCAAAGACAATTAGCTGTACGGGAAAGGCGACTATAACCAACATGGGGGCAGAAATCGGTGCCACATGCTCGATATTTCCATACGATGAAAAAATGGAGACGTACCTGAGGGCCACAGCACGCGGGCAGATAGCTGACTTGGCAAACAAACACGTCGACATTCTTATAGAGGATCCAGAAATAGAAGCGGATCCTTCCAAGTATTTTGACAGAGTAATTGAGATAGATCTATCAAAACTAGAGCCACACATAGTA
>JBKBQK010000059.1:0-7559 GCA_046292705.1 Candidatus Nitrosotenuis sp.
GAACAGTTATTGATGAGCAGTCAGGAGAGGTGTACGATGTCAAAGGATAAGGGGCGAACTGATTCTAGGATAACACATTCCAAAATTCACATCAAATGTATAATTAATCATAAAATCTAGTAACGCCTGCCTTAAAATCTGAAATCATTTAGGATAATGCCAATTTTGGCAAAATTTGAAAATTTGTCAAGCTCCATTTTTTAAACAACAAAATAGGAAAAAATCGATATTCCAACTTAAGGTACAAGTTCAAAATCGTCCAAAGTGAAACCCATTCTCATACTGATTATTACCATTACGTGCGTCGTTGGATTTGCAAACGCGCAATCTGCAGACAAACTCATCATAACTGCCAAATTTGAACAAGGCAAGATGCCTTCAATTAACGGCCTTGTCACAGACGAGTCCAGAAAGCCGGTTGGAAATGCTACAATTTCTATTACGAGCGAGTTTGGCACCACGGAGACAAAATCTAACCAAGATGGCATATTTGTATTTGTGTTGCAAAAACAACCAGAATCCGCAAAGTTCAACGCTAATATCAAGGCACAAAAAAACGGTTATCAAGATTCATACATAAATACCGCATTCTTTGTAAATGACAAGATTGATTCAAGCAAACTCGGTTCATCATATAAAATCCTGACTGCAGACAAAATACAAGAAGATCCAATTGCACTCAAAATTCTACAAAACATAGAACAAAACAAACAACAAGAAGAAAAACGACTCAAGCGCCTCCAAGAAATCAAAGAACAACAACAGTTCATCGAACAACAAAGACAGCTTGCAGAGCAAGACCTGCTAAAAGATCTAGGTGTGTGGTTTGAGCAGCTAGACCCATTCAATCCAAGAAACGCATTTGCAACTTTTGTGTCACATATAGATGCAACGGTGCAAGACATTTACTGGGCTCAATTTAATTTCACAGAAACCAAGACAAAGGAAGGACTAGCGGCACTCCAGGCAGTGCTTGACAGTGGTGGTACCCAACAAGAGGCAAGAAAAGCATTTTACGACAAAGCAGCCACGCCACGAGACGAGCTGCTCAACCTAAACAACAAACTAAATTCAGAGTATGCTCAAAACATAACCAAGTCAAGACCAGACACTTGACTGAATTTTTAGAATTTGATTTCCCTTTGACCAAAATGAGCCAGAGTCTCATTTACTCCATCAAGCAACTTCTCAATGCCTGGTGTCTTGGGTCTGTTTTCTACAATTCTGTTTTTGAGTACTAACAGATAGTGCATGTTCTGCTTGAGCAACTTGTTTCTTTTTGATTTTGATATCTCGGCTTCTTTAATCAATTTTAGGTGTGCAGATATTTCACACAACTTGATTAAGGTCGAATTCCATGGGGCATCTTTGAGCTGCTTTACGTATTGTTCTTCTTGTCTTTGTCTTGTCAGGCCTTGATCCCTTGTCAGCGATGCCACTAAAACTGCAATCTCTCTTCCAAAACGTGTGTAGATCTCATCAAAATTGGAGCCAGTCTGACACAAAAATACCGAAGACAAGACAGACTCGTCTGTTACCCCGATCGACTTTAACCTGAATACAACTCCTCTGCAGAAAGGTATGTCTGCGTTTTTTGCTCTTGCATACGCTTCTGCTTCATCGAGTGTGGTCATACAAATAGGATCTGGATGGCGCTTACGTGTGTTTCTCTTTTAGGTATGGCATGACCCTTGAGGCAAACTTGTCAATTGAGCCAAAATAGTTTGAACCCCAGAACCTGATGACAAAGTGATTGACTCCTGCCTTTATGAATCGCTCAAAGACTGGGATCACATCATCAGGTGTACCAACTGCGACAGAAGAACGAGCAACGGCATCTGGAATTGTTGTAGCGGCCTCTCTCATCTTGACTATCCAATCTTGGTTTGACATGGAGTATTCTGTGAAATATTTCTTAAAATCAAAACCTTCGATCTGCTTTATGTTGTGGACACGGAGTACCTCCGGCTTGAACAATGAAACCTTGACTGCCTCTTTCATTTTTGCCCATGATTCTTCTGCGTCATCGGAAAAGTAAACATCTATGTCCAAGGCGTATTGGAAGTTTTCTTGCTCTTCTTGAGTCCGGCCTGATTCCTTCATTGACTTTTTGATTGTCCTTGCGTGGTCTTCAAACAATTCAGGCGTGTATCCAATTGGGAGCCAGCCGTCCCCGTACCTGCCAGTCATCTGGAGTGTGCGTTGTCCACCAGCTGCCATGTATATTGGCGGGTGCGGCTTTCTGATAGGTTTTGCTTGGAGGCAGGCCTCTGTGAGTTGGTAATATTTGCCATTAAAGCTGACTCGATGTTCTGGTGATGACTCGTACAGCAACTTGATTACTTGGAGCTGTTCTTCCCACTTGCTTACAGGATTGTCAAAAGGGATATTGAATTCCTTTAGGTTCTGTGCCTCACCTGCACCAATACCAAGTGTGCCCCTTCCTTTTGATACTCTGTCTAATGTGATTGAAGCTAATGCTATGTTTGATGGGTGTCTTCGTATTGCGTCGGTCACACAGGTGCCAAGCTCTACGCGTTGTGTTGTAGCTGCAATGGCAGATAGCATGACCCATGGATCCAAGACGGTTGCTTTTGACCACTGCGGTACGTTAGAATGGTCCATGTACCAAATAGAATCATAACCGGTTCTGTCGGCCAAAAGACATGCAGTTAGAATTTGATCTTCGCTAAATCCAGCCCTTGCCACATTTAGGCCGTTTTGAATTCCAAACTTTAGCATCTTTTTGTGACGTACACCTTGCTGTATTTAAATCTGTAAACTTGGTCAGATAATAAAAGAAGGGAGTGGTTTAGAGTCTTCCTTCGACAATGTCTTTGAGGCATTGGATGACATCTTCTTTAGTGACTGGGCGCGGATTTGGATCCAGGTGTCCCCTGTCTGTCATGACGATATCTGCTGCTTGGTCAAGTGGTGTTTTCAATGTAAGCCTGTCGAATTTGAGCTTCTCGACTATCTCTTTGAACTGCTCGTAAAAGATTGACTTGTTGAATTTGTGTGCTACTGTCGTACATGAGGACAGCGAGTATCCATGTGGGACGCCTTCGTTTGAAAACACATACGAAAGTGCGTGTCCAAGTGTAGTTGAGCAGTTGCCGAATCCAATTCCAGAAAGCATGGAGCCATATGGATAGTTCTCTGGTTTGTTGTTCATTATTGCGTCGTAGAGAACTTCGAAGGCTTGCTTGCACATTGTTCTTGTGAACTCATTGCCAAGCTTGCTATCGTAGCCTTCGGTTGCTTGGGCGCATGCGTCACAAACAGAGTTTTTCACAATCTGTTCTGGCGTGCCGTCCATAAAGTAAGCGTCAACTATTGCTCTGTCTGCAAGGAACCTGTCTTCGCGCAAAAGCTTCTTTTTTCCATCAAATTTGAGAACACAGTAAGTCGTCATTTCCGCTCCTGTGCCAAATGTTGTCGGAATCAGTATCTTTTCCAGCTTCATTTCGGCCGCAGAGTATTTTGCTACATCCAGTGAGCTTCCCCCCCCAAGACCTATCACGCATGATGGATTTTTCTGCTTGTACTCCTTTATGACAGCGTTTACTGTCTCAATTGATGGTTCTGGTTCTACTTTGTCGTACAACATGTAGTCTTTTATGCCCATCTTTCCGAGCCATTTTGATGAAATTGGAGGAGGCGCAGTAGTCACTACGAGAGCATTTCTTGGATATTCTACTTCGGATAGTGCGTCTTTACCAAAATGAATGATTTTTGGAATTTTTACTGTATGCATGTCTGTGGTATTTCTATATCCTAATTATATCTTTAAGGCGCAAAGCACCTCACCAATTAGTCTTGATGCTAGATGTGATGTGACATGGTTCAGGTCGTGCGGTGGGCAGACCTCCATGATGTCAAAACCAATGATCCCCTTTTGTGCTAACTTCTTTACCAAGTATACCACATCCAGACTTGAAAGACCCAGTGGGACTGGAACCGACACACCTGGCGCATAGGCAGGATCAATGCAGTCCATGTCCAGTGAGATGTACACATTTCCTTTGACTGTGCCAAGTAGCGTTTCTGCTATTTGGTCTATGCCTTTTTGAACTACGTCAAACGGCGAGACCACAAGTATATGGCACCTGTGTATGTTTTCGATTTCTTCCTGTTCTGGACTTCGAATTCCTACTAGTGCACTTGATTTTGCATCGATGTATGGGAGTGAATCAAAAACTGTGGAGCCATAGTAACTACCCCTACTACTAACTATGTCTGGATGTGCATCAAAATACACAAGTGAAATAGGCCCAAGTTTTTTGGCCAGTGACTTTATGATTGGGGCCGTATTGGAGTGGTCCCCACCAATTGTTATGGGTATCTTTGAGCCTGCTATTTTGTCAAATACAGAAATTTCACTATTTTTGATATTGCCGTAATCAAAAACACACACACTCGGAGTGCCGCCAACAGGATTTGCTACGGAGATAGTTTTTTTGTGCAAGTAGACATCCATCTGGTTTGAGACCATTCGTATGGTGTCTGGAGCTTTTGATGAACCCTTGCGACTTGCGTGTGAACCCACCTCGCTTGGTATGCCAATTATGACGACTTGGGCAGAATCAAAATCTACAGTGTTAGCCCAGCAAATTTTTTTTGCGGATTTTGTTTTTTTATTTTTCAAGCTAAGCTGTGGCCGCTCTTAAGCTAAATAAGAATAACTCTCTCATGTAGTCTTTTACAAGGGTTGTAAATTAATAAACAACTACGCAGTTGTTGTGCAGTGATTCAAAACAAATCACGACTCTATGACAACAAAACAAAAAATGCACTACAGATGCTTGAAGCAGGCCTTGAAGCTGCAAAACCAGAACGATTTCTCACCAAATACATAGAGCGTAACAAAATAAGCCGACCAAAAAATATTCGCCTCTCTGGATTTAATAGACTCTATGTAATCGCAGTAGGAAAAGCCGCAGACTCGATGGCAAACTATGTCTGTAGCAAAATACCTATAGATGGCGGCCTCATCGTAATTCCGCAAACGCATAAAGTTGAGCATTCCAACAAAAAACTCAAAATAATTCACTCCTCACATCCAATACCGAACAAAAAAAGCATCATCGCGGCAAAATCACTCATAAGGTTTCTACAAAATACGAATCAAGATGACTTCGTAATTTTTCTCATCTCTGGTGGCGCATCTCCACTGGTATGTCTGCCATGCGGTGTCACACTAAAACAAAAACAAGCATTAACACGGGAACTGCTGGCGTGTGGGGCTACAATAAAGGAAATCAACGCATTAAGAAAACATCTTTCGGCAGTCAAAGGCGGCAAAATCTTGGAACATCTTAACTGCAAGGCAGTCTCCTTTGTGTTATCCGATGTTGTGGGCGACGACCTATCTTCGATTGCCTCAGGACTCACATACTGCGATACCACTACGTACGCAGATTGCATGAGGATCATCAGAAAGTATGGCCTGGCAAACAAAATACCAAAAGCCATTTTGAGACATCTTAGAATGGGGGTGCAAGGGAAAATACCGGAAACGCCAAAAGTGCCAAAAATACCAAACTATGTCGTTGCTTCAAACAAGGACTGCCTTATCGCAATGGCAAATAAGGCAAAAGCGCTTGGATACAAAACAAAAACATTACAATTATTGAGTGGAGACATCAGAATTGTTGCGAGAAAAATTTTAAGAAATCTTCCAAAATCAGGATACTGCCTTTTGTTTGGTGGTGAACCGACAGTTAAAGTGGCCGGCAGTGGAAGGGGTGGAAGGAACCAAGAACTTGTCTTGCACCTGCTGAAAAAACTTGGTTCGGAGTTTATCGTCGCGTCTGTAGGCACGGACGGAATAGATGGAAACACAAAATATGCTGGAGCAATTTTTTATCGTGGAGTACAAAAAAATGAAATAGAAAGATATCTTCAAAACAACGATTCTAATTCATTTTTTAAAAAACATGGCGGCCTCATAAAAACAGGGCCGACACACACCAATCTCATGGATATTGGTTTGGTAATGCGATTATAGCATTTTTGTCGCTATGTTGTCTTCTGGATTTATTTTTTCATAAATGAATTTGAGATTTCTTTGCGTCACAAACTGATTGATGAATCTCTTTCTGTGTTCTGTTAATGGATCTTGTGATCTGGTATCTCCACTTAGGTGGCTGATCATCTCGTCTGAATCTAGCTTGATCCTAACGGTATCACCATTTTTTACAATAAAGACTCCAATTGACCAGAAGAGCCCCACATGTAACGCAATGTATTTTGATTGTACGTTGGTGACTTTGTCTAAAAAAATATCTACGTGATCTCGAAACTGTTCTTTTATTTCGTTGTTTGTTTTGATGGCCCAGCAGATCCTTTTTGGATTTCCATCGGAATACAAAACATGTTCCAT
The DNA here is from genome assembly GCA_046292705.1 of Candidatus Nitrosotenuis sp. Taxonomy (GTDB): domain Archaea; phylum Thermoproteota; class Nitrososphaeria; order Nitrososphaerales; family Nitrosopumilaceae; genus Nitrosotenuis. Next base: position 6,386 of record JBKBQK010000059.1, read on the forward strand.
TGTCAATCAAAAGCGCTTCGTTTGTCTATATAATTTGAATTCAGGTCTGAATAACCAAACAAAAAACATACCACTGATGCAAAAATCCTTTGTATTCTTTACAAAGATGGTCGATGAACTAGTCCAGTTCTCAGACTCTGACCCAGAACTTGCCGAAGGCATCAAATGGCTAGACATGCAGGCACAAAAGAAAGGAATCTCGTTTTATGAGATGGTATTCCAAGTATTGTACAAGCACGACGTCTCAACGAAGGCAAAGCAGTGGCTCAACTCTAGAAACTAGTCTACTAACTCACTTGCTTTTCTGAATTCGACTTTGTGTTTTCCCGGGATAATTTTGACTCGTGACTCGATCCTTGGTTTTGATTTTGTCTTTTTTTGTTTGCGACGTTTGGGTTTTTTACCGTAATCGTCCCACTTGATCCAGACCATGATTTGTCTAGGGCGTGGCAGAATTAATTACTGTCGCAGATCTATTGGCTTGTACTCGCATCCCTGCGGGCCACAATACTTGCCTACATAAGTTGCCTTTGGTCTATACAATACTGGTTTTGGAGCGGCGCGTGCAAACTTTTCCTCTATTACATGTGCAGTCCATCCTGCAATTCGTGATATTGCAAAAATCGGCGTGTTGAGGTCTGGTGGTATCTTTAGCATGTAGTACAATGATGCACTATACAAGTCAACGTTTGGGTAGATGTCGATTCCTTTTTGTTTTTTCATCTCGCGGATCGTAGTCTCTTCTACTACTTCCGTGATCTCGTACCAAGGCTGTCCTGTCTTTTTTGCAAGCTTTTTTGATAATTCTTTTAGAACTTGGGCCCTCGGATCATAAGTCTTGTAGACTGCATGACCCATGCCCATTATTTTTTCACCCCTTGCCAGTCTTTCCTTTACCCAAGACTCTGCATTGTCTACAGTCTTTATCTCAAGCAACATCTTCATGACTTCGTGGTTTGCTCCACCGTGTAGCGGCCCAGAAAGTGCTCCGATTGCGGCACTCACAGCTGAATACATGTGTGCTCCAGTTGACGCAACCTCTCTTGCCGCAAAAGTTGAGGCGTTAAATGTGTGGTCGGCATGCAAGATGAGGCAAATGTCAAAGATTCTCTCTGTTTCAGCGTCGGGTTTTTCGCCAACAAGCATGTGTAGAAAGTTTGCCGCATGGCTTAGC
>JBKBQK010000060.1:0-7527 GCA_046292705.1 Candidatus Nitrosotenuis sp.
GCACATACAACGACTGGTCGACTCGATTTCAGCAAAGTTTGTGCCTGCAGTGGTGTCAGTGGCAGTTGCATCATTTTTGATTTGGTTTTTTATTTTTGACAATTTCATTACGGGGCTTCTTTCATTTGTTGCGGTCTTGATAATTGCGTGTCCCTGTGCGATGGGAATAGCAACGCCTGCGGCCCTGATGGTAGGCGTCGGAAAGGGTGCCGAAGCAGGAATACTGATACGCGGTGCTGAATATCTTGAGCGCTCTCAAAAAATCAAAACCATAGTTTTTGACAAGACCGGCACGATTACCAAGGGCGAACCATCTGTTACTGATGTCATCTCAGCAGGTCAATATTCAAGGGAGAAAATAATAGAGTTTGCCGGCTCTGTAGAGATGGGCTCGGAGCATCCACTGGCACAAGCAATAGTAAAGGAAGCCAGACAAAAATGGATTCCCTTGCACAGCCCTGAAGAATTTGAAGCGATTTCAGGTATGGGTGTAAAGGCAGTCATAGGTGGTAAACGCGTCTTGTTTGGGAACAGAAAACTGATGCAACAATTTGATATTACAACAGACAGAGTCGAGCAAGAAATGGGAAACCTCGAATCCGAGGGAAAAACTGTGATGATCGTATCCGTCGGCCAAGAAATAGCCGGCATTGTCGCAGTCGCAGACACCATAAAGGAGTCATCGCAGGACGCAATATCTGACCTGAAAAAACTTGGAATCGAGACAATCATGCTAACAGGAGACAATGAAAAGACGGCAAATTCTGTCGCAAAAAAAGTAGGAATCGACAAAGTAATAGCAAATGTCTTGCCGGCAGAGAAGGCAAACGTCATAAAAAAACTCCAGTCTGAGAAAAAAGTCGTTGCGATGGTGGGAGACGGCATTAATGATGCGCCTGCCCTTGCGCAAGCAGACATTGGGATTGCAATAGGCAGTGGTTCGGACATTGCAAAGGAAACAGGCGGAATTATTCTTATCAAAGATGACATTATGGATGTGGCACGGGCAATCAGGCTTAGCCGTGCTACGATGAGGAAAATAAAGGAGAACCTGTTTTGGGCCTTGGCCTACAACACCGGCGCGATTCCAATTGCTGCGGTTGGGCTGCTTAGTCCGATAATTGCGGCTGCGGCAATGGCGCTAAGCTCGATTTCAGTAATTGCGAACTCGACATTGCTAAAGAGATTCAGATTTCATAAATGAGGTATTAAAATGCATCAAATTAATAAACCGAGATCAAAAAGTTTGTGTCATAATGTTAGTTGAGGTACCGGCAAAAAACACAACCATTGACTGCTCAAAGTGTGAACATGTACTCAAATCACTTGCAATCAGAACTCATCGATGTGATAAATGTGGATTAGTTCTGGACAGGGATCACAATGCTGCAATCAACATTTTGCAAAGGGGATTGGAAATTTTTGGATATCAAATACCGCAAGAACTGCGGGAATTGACGCCTGCAGAGATCACAAAGTGGTCAGGGAAGCAGGAAGAGGCTACCGGCCTTGTCCGGTAGTAGTTCACTCAAAGCATGACAAAAGTGGCAGTAGTACAGTTTACTGCATCCACAAACAAACAAGAAAATCTCAAAAAAATTCTCAACTACATCAAGCAAGCTGCAGACAATGGAGCAAAGCTCTGTGCATTTCCAGAATTTATGATGTTTTATACAAATTCAAAACAGTCGCCAAGAGAGCTTGCTTCACTTGCAGAAACACTCAGTGGAAATTTTGTAAAAACAATTGCGGCCGCTGCAAAAAAACATTCCATATTTGTGGTCGGCACGCTGTATGAAAAAAGCAAGCTCAAAAACAGGGTCTACGACACTGCGTTTGTTATAAACAAGTCCGGCAAACTTGTCTCAAAGTACCGCAAGCTCCACCTCTATGATGCGCTGGGATTCAAAGAATCCGCAAAACTCGCAGCTGGCTCAAAAATCTCAAAGCCTGTCAATACGGGTGCAGGCAAGCTCGGCATGCTCATATGCTATGATCTACGCTTCCCAGAAATGTCGCGCATTCTTGCTGCATCAGGCTCTGAGATTCTTATCGTGCCGTCTGCATGGGTCAGAGGCGAAAACAAAGTAGAGCATTGGCTCACAATAAACAAGAGCCGCGCAATTGAAAACGGATGCTACATAATAGCACCAGATCAGGTGGGAAACATCTACTGCGGCAGAAGCCTCGTAGTGGATCCCTTCGGCAAGATCCTCCTCGACATGAAAAAAAAACAAGGAATAGGATATGTCAAAATAGACGCTGCCAAGGTAAAAAAGACAAGACAGGCCTTGCCTCTTTTGAAAAACAGAAGGACTGACGTCTACTCGGATCTCAGGCTTTAGGCCATCGAGTGGGGCATTTGATGTTTGCGCATTGTCTTTTCCACTTTTGTCTTCTGGAATAGCGAAACAGCAGCTGGGGCCACAAACAGTGCTTACAGGGTACCTTTGTCACACAAAGCATGGCCTTTTGGAGAAGGGGGGATGAGGCCCTGCAGCCATTATAATAGTTGGAGCAGCCCATGAAGCGTTTTTTTGTAGTCCGTGAGCGTATCACCATGAGCTTTCCAATCTTGCAGCTTGGACACACAACAAGGCCATTCTTTGGCTCATTTGAGCCCAAAACGACGTATTTTTTCTTGCTTGCAGACCATGAGAGGTAGCTGTTTTTGTCAAAGTACTGCCGGATCTCAGCTCTGAGCAAGTTGACTTTGTTTGCGGTGATCCTGATCTTGTTTCTTGCAGACTTGGTAACCAAAACTGTTCCAACTGGACGACGCATCTCAATGAATAATTGGTTGAAGAATTTTTATATGGACTGGGTCAGGTAGTGTTGTGGAAAAGGTTTGCGTTCTTGGTGCAGGCAGCACCAAATATGGAAAATTAGAAGACAGTATCACAGATATCACTATTGAAGCATCAGTCGGGGCAATCGAAAGTGCAGGAATCGATCCAAAAGAGATTCAGGCAGGCTACATCTCAAACGTCTTTGGAATAGCAGACAAGCAGGTTCACCTAGGACCCGTAGTCATGAGCAATCTGGGCATTCCAGAGAAACCCTCTCTGTCAATCGAGTCTGCATGCGGAAGCGGCTCCGTATCATTCAGAGAGGCATTCGCAAACGTCGCAGCGGGATTTTACGATGCAGTTTTGGTCACAGGCGTGGAAAAAGTAACACACACTGGAACTGAATGGACTACGACCTACTTTTCTTACTGCTCTGATTTCTTCTATGAGGGTGGTGCAGGTGCATCATTCCCTGGGCTCTTTGCATCAATGGCGCGGGCTTATCTGACTGAATTCAAAGCAACGGAAGAAGATTTAGCTCTTGTTGCAGTAAAAAACCACGACAACGGTTTTCTCAACCCAAAAGCACACCTCAGAAAAAAGATCACAGTGGATGATGTAATGAAGTCTGCAGTTGTGGCAAGCCCACTCAAGCTTTACGACTGTTGCCCATTTTCAGACGGTGCAAGCGCAGTCATTCTATGTAGCGAAAAATTCGCAAAGGCTCACTCTAAAAACTACGTCGAAGTGATTGGATCTGGGAGGGGGGGATCACCTGCAACCCTGCAGGGCAGAGACCATATGACTACAATCCCAAGCACAAAGCTTGCAGCACAAGCAGCATACAAGATGGCCGGCATAACTCCAAAAGACGTTGACTTTGCCGAAGTACACGACTGCTTTACAATAGCAGAGATAGTGGACACAGAAGATCTCGGATTCTTTGAGAAAGGCAAGGGAGTGCAGGCAGTAAGAGAGGGTAGAACTTCACGCAATGGCGAAATTCCAATAAACCCGTCCGGCGGATTAAAGGCAAAAGGCCACCCAATCGGGGCAACCGGCGTAGGACAGGTAGTTGAGGTTTTTGAGCAGTTAACAGGAAAGGCAGGAGAAAGGACCGTCAAAGACGCCCGCATCGGCCTTACCCACAATTTTGGCGCAACGGGAGCAAGCTGCGCAGTACACATCTTCAAAAGCGTGTAAGACCTTGTCAATTAAGCAAGAATTCATAGATGCCCTCAAGTCAGGCAGAGTCCTCACAAAAAAATGCACAAAGTGCGGCCACCTGCATCTGGCAACTGTATATTTCTGCCAGAACTGCGGCAACAAAGGCTTTGAGAACAAATTCCTTGATGGAGTAGGCACGGTTGCCACGTATACGATAATCACAGTTCCGCCTGCAGGCTTTGAAAAGTACACACCGTACGCCTGGGTAGTAATGAATCTGGACGGATACGACCTTAGAATATCGGGATTCCTTGGCGGGATCAGCTCGCCAGATCAGCTGCCAGTGGGTGCCAAGATCAGGATAATAGGATACGACGACCGCGGAATACTTTTGGAAAAACAGTAAATCAATTTTAGCGAATTAATTAACAAATTTCAAAAAAGATTCTTAATAGTTTCAAGAAAAGCTTTCTATCATTGTCTGTTGATGTAATTTGCGGAAGGTGTGGTGCGAAGATCTCCAACATGAAGATGCTCAAGTCGATCAAAGACGTGATGAAACACTACAACAACAAGTGCCCTTCATGTGGCCAGACGCTTTCGACGTCGGAGTTTTCAGTCGAAGTAAACAAGAACTGATCAAAAAAGTTTGTTGTAAATTACGTCACAAATCTTATTTACTACTGATCTTTAGGCATACTGATGAGCATCGAAGTGACCACTGGGACAGTAGATCCAAAGAAGGGCGGCGGCATTTTACAATCCACATCAAAACGTGTCAGGATGATCTTCTCCGTCATGGCAAGTCCCAACAGGATCGACATTTTGAGGATCCTCAACTCAAAGGGGCCACTCACCTATTCTGAGCTCAAATCCCTTGCAGGCTTTAAATCCAAAAAAGAAAGCGGAAAATTTGCATACCATCTAAGAAAGCTTCTAAGACAATCACTTGTAGCACTAAACAAATCAGAACGCAGGTACACGATCACAAATCTTGGCAAGCTCGTACTGAGTCTTGCAAGGCAGATTGAAGAGCGCTCAATCATCGAAAGCGGCAAGATGTATGTGAGAACCTCGCACGAATCCATCGAAGAGTTCAACTCGCACAAGATAATCCAGTCGCTGGTCCGAGAAGGTAGCCTTCCTCTGGAACTTGCGCAAAAGATCACAGAAGAGGTGGAAAACCGCATTTACAAGTACCAGACAACATACCTTACAGGCTCACTTATCCGAGAAATGGTAAACTCTGTACTCCTTGAGCACGGCCACGAAGAGTACAGAAACAAGCTTGCCAGGCTCGGGCTGCCCGTATTTGACGTCCAAGAGATGCTTACAAACGTGGACAATATCGATAATGGCTCACAAGGGCTCTTCTTTAAGGCGGGTCAGGCAGTCTTTGCAGAAAACCTCCTTTTAAACACCCTTCCAAAGGATGTGGCGGATTCACACCTCTCAGGCGACATTCACATCTCAAATCCTGGCATATGGTCGCTTTTACCTGATACGATCTTCTTTAATGTGAAGGAGCTCATCGAGGACGGCCTCGATCTCAAAGGCAAGTATCTGGGAGTCACAAGAATTCCTACTGTAAAGACACTCGACAACCTCATGTCGTCTCTTTCCATGATAATCTCGCTTGTCTCAAAGGAAGCCTCAAAAGAAGTGATTCTCGACGGCCTCGTACAACTTTGCTCAAAATACGCAAAGAACATCCCTGAACTTGAAGAAAAACTAGTAGGCGCCTTTGCCACCTCGTCTGTGTCATCAAAATACACAAAAGAGCCCACCTTGGTCTCATTTAGGCTCCAGCTTGGAGCAGAGCCAAAGCTAGTGCAGGCAATACTGAACGCTTACAAGGCGTATGTCAAGATGACACCGGTGCCGCAGGTTGGCCTCATAATTGATTACGCATCGGGCAAGATCTCAGATGTATCGCAAGTAGTTGCAGAGATAATCTCGCTTGGAGGCAAAGTCCTCTTCTCAAAGGACGAGTCTTCGTACAGTGGAGTGTTGAGAATCAAAGGAAAGAACAGTACCTCGTCGATCAACCTGCAGTCACTTACGATCAACCTGCCAAGACTTGCGTTTGAGTCAAACAAGGACGAGACATACTTTAGGGCCAGACTTGCACTGCTGATGAAGCCTGCGCTTGCAGCAATGTCGTTGCGCAAAAAAGACATCTCTGATCTCACAAGAAGAGGATTGAACCCAGTACTAGCGGCAAACACGCAGTACATGCAACGAAGCTCAGTCTGTCTTGTGGTGAATATGGTAGGCCTCAAGGAAGCAGTCTTTAGCATACTTGGATACAACGACGACAAAGAAGGCCGAGACGTGATCCACAAAGTGATCCAAACCGCAGTAGATGTGGCAGAAAAGAAAAGCAAGGAGATGGGCGACACAGTCATAGTTTGCATGACAGAAAGCGATGGAACGGCAAGGTTTGGCTCCCTTGACGGAGAAAAATACGGCAAAATGTCGGTTCTAAAATCACTCGAAGGGGAAAGTTATTCAGAAGGCACAGTCATTTTATCGTCTGAGATCGACTCTTTAAGCCCCAAAGCAGAAAAGGTGGCCGAGGCAAACAAGATAGCCAAACTCCTAAACGGCGGCCTTTTAGTCAGACTCCGCTTTGAGAGGGACTCTAAAACAGACGATATAAAGAAGGCAATAGAGAAGGCAGGCGATCTGGTGGACTCGTTTAGGCCAAGCAAAGAGGTGCCGATCTGCGGCAACTGTGGCTTCAAGGATGAAAAACTCTTTGACAAATGCCCAGCATGCAAATCACCATACATCCTTAGCTAAAAATCGAAATTCGTAACATCTAATTTTGTGGGATAAAAATTAACCCATATCAGAGAACAGATCAGTTTTGAAATTAACTAAATTCGTATGTGGACTTAGGAACGACCTTTCCAAAATTTCTTGGAATGGTGTAAACATTGTTGAGCTAAAATCTGAAATCTTTGGCAGTCAGGGTTATATCCAATATGGTTTTACCTAGTGAGGGGAGACATTATGACAACAGATTTTTCTCAAATAGAAAGTTCGATCGTTGACGTTAAGAAAAGAGACGGTCGGATTACAGCATTTAATAAAGAAAAGATCACTAATGCGATCTACAAGGCTCTGGTGGCAAACGGCCAGCCAGACCGCAAAATAGCAGAGGAGCTAACTGGAGGAGTTTTATCGAAGCTAATTCAGCAGGGATTTTCCGCGTCCAGCCCACCTAGCGTCGAAGACGTGCAAGATATGGTGGAGTCCACTCTGATCGAGATGGGCTACGGCGAAATTGCAAAGTCCTACATTTTGTACAGGCACGAGCGCCGCAAGGTTCGCGAAGACAAAATGAAGGTATTAAATACAAAATCACTTGACCAGGTAGCAAAATCATTTGACTTAAACTGCCTGCGAGTTTTAGCATCAAGGTACCTTCTACGCAACAACAAAAACGAGATAATTGAAAGCCCAAGCCAGATGTTTGAGCGAGTCGCGATCCTAGTCGGCATAGGTGACCTCCTGTATGACTCTGAGCTCTTCTCAAAAGAAGGAAACATCTCACAGGATGTCG
>JBKBQK010000061.1:0-7518 GCA_046292705.1 Candidatus Nitrosotenuis sp.
TGTAGTACTTTTTCCGGATCACGTCTGAGAATTTTTGCAAAGTCCATAAAATTACGAAGTATGGTTCGCTGGCCCTCCCACATCACATCTGGTGCAGGAAGCTCGAATCTCTCACCAGTGTCTTTTTTTTCTGAAATTCTATCTTGGATTCTTTTTAGCAATTTTTCATAGTCTGCTTTTGTCAACACTTTGATAGGATACCCTACCTATATGAGCGTTCAAAAAGAAAGAGTGGTGTTTCCTAATCCGGTTTACCGATTCGAAAAACGTTGGTTCCACACTTTGGACAAACACCTTTGACGGCTGGTCGTCCATTCTTTAGCTTTGTTACTTTTGGATCTTTAATCTCCCTTTTTGCTCTGCATTTTACACAGTAAGCTTGAGCCATTTGCGTGCTCTACGGGGTGCGTGTATTTAGCAAGAGGCTGTAAAAATTATTTAACTACACGCTGGACGACTCTCAATTTATCATGTAAAACTCACTGTAAAATTCGATTTATTTTATAATAATTTGTATTTTTTACCAATTAGATCGTTTACGATCCCAAAATAGAAAATTTTAACAAAAAACAATTACAAATTTTGAGAAATTCAATTATATTATAAACGGCAATTTTTGGAGTAACCCCAAGTTGCGATCAACGAAAGGTTTTATCATAACTGGAATAATACTTGGTGTCATTACTGTTGCAAGCTTTGCAGTATGGTTGATTCCACAGAACAGCCAGACAAGATTTGCCATCACGAACGCAGAACAGCAGTTGGATGCCATAATAGAACAGCAAAAAACCATCAGGGAAACAATTGCCGATGAGCTCGACAAAATGTATATCGGTGAGATCACACCAGACAACTACATCTCGATTGCGGAAATCTCCTCATCGCAAATCAATTCGTTTATCATAACAACAATAGAAAGTGACGTGCCATCAGAATGGCATGACAGCTATTTGGCCATAGCAGAGTCAATGCGCAGCTACAACTCTTACATACGCGAGACAATAGTTGTTGCAGAAAAGCTAAAGTCAGACGCCAACTTGGACATCACTCAAGAAAAGGCAAAACTGGACGAACTTCTAAGACGGTCAGAAGAATACCTTGCAGACGCAAATGATGCCAGACCTTCGTAACCACGCCTAAATTCCTATTTGTAATATTTTCAAAGGTTGGAAAGTGTTAATAGGCAAATTCGCAAGATATAGTATCGTTGTCCCTCAAAGATGTCAAATTAGAAAAGAGTGTAGAAGCACCAGTAGCAAGCAGACTATTGGTAATATGTGTAGACAGGGACAACGACGTGGGTGAAAAGGCAGGCGTGGCTACACCCGTAATTGGAAGAAACGCTTGCATCGAGGCTGCTCAGAAGCTTGCATTGGAAGACCCAGAAGACGCAGATGCAAACTCCATTTTCTATGCGATAAAGACCTACGAGGACTTGGCAAGAAAAGGTTACCAAGCCGAAGTCATTGTAGTGGCTGGTGTCCAAAGCAGGGGAGTGCAAGCAGACGAAAAAATAGTACGTGAGGTCAAGTCAGCATTGTCCAATTTTGCAGCAAACGGCGCGGTCATAGTCTCAGATGGAGAAGATGATGAAAGCGTCATACCTATTATCCAAAATGTAGTTCCAATTGTTTCAGTTCAGCGTGTTGTAATGAAAGTTAGCAGGAGTGTGGAATACTCGTATGCAGTCTTTGGAAAATATCTAAAGATGATTGCATATGATTCCAAATATTCTAAATTCTTCTTGGGTGTTCCCGGCATATTGCTCCTCATTGGAGGAATTGGAACCATATCTGGCTACACACAAGAGATCTTTGCAGTACTTATCAGCATTTTGGGTGGCGCGTTTTTGATAAGAGCCTTTGATGTGGACAAAGCTTTGTCCAATTGGTCCAAGCCCACTCCTGCTGGCCTCATCAGAGTATTCACATTGGTAACAGGAATCATAATTGGTCTTGCATCAGTTCTTTCCGGATTCTCTGCAATACATACGAACATACTCGATCCACAAATACTCGGCTCCGGAATACCCAATATCTTTGCAGACAAAGTGACGCTTGGCCAGTTCATAGCTGGAATGCTTCCATTTTTGTGGATAGGGATGGGCTCCATCTTTGGTGGAATATTGCTCAGTCACTGGCTCAAAGGAAGCCTCAGGCAGATCACAGACATACTAAGAATGATAGTGCTCATCTCGCTGTATCCGACCGTCTACCAGTTCACAAATCTGCTCATTTTGGACGATAGTCCGTTTACACTCATTCCGCCATTCTTAGTGGGCCTCGTGATAACACTGATATCGGCCACATTCCTATTCCGAAAATATAGGAAGAGGAAGGGTGGCGAGGTATTAACGGAGTAATAAAGACATCACGGTACCTTTCTGGTTTTTACAAGCTATACGCAGACAGACTGGAAAAAGAGATCAGAAAAGGTAAGCTCCCAAATCACCTTGCAGTGATTTTGGATGGTAACAGAAGGTGGGCCAAAAAGGCACTAGAGTCAAACAAGGAAGGCCATTTCAGAGGCGCCGATGCAGTAGAGAACCTGCTTGACTGGTGCGAGGAGCTAGACATAAAGATCATAACGCTTTACGTGCTTTCTACTGAAAATCTGGAACGCTCAGACAACGAACTTGAGTATTTGTTTGATCTCATACGCCAGAGATTGGAAAAGCTCTACAACGATTCAAGAATTCACAGAAACAAGATGCGCGTCAAGGCGCTTGGCAGATTGGAGCTTTTGCCAGACTCCATAAACGATGTTCTAAAACGCCTCGACGAGGCAACGGTTGGTTACAACAGACACTACTTGAATATTGCAATAGCATACGGTGGCCAAAACGAGCTGGTTGACGCAGTAAAAAAAATTGCTGCAAGAATTAAAGATGGTAGCATAGGCGTCAACGACATAAACAAAGACGTCATCGAAGCGAATCTGTACACTGCGCATCTTCCTCAGTCATCTCCAGATCTCATACTTAGAACGTCTGGTGAGCAGCGAATGAGCGGATTCCTTCTCTGGCAGGGTGCCTACAGCGAGCTTGTTTTTATGGACATTTTGTGGCCTGAATTTAGAAAGATAGATCTACTCAGGGCAATCAGAACATATCAAAAGAGGAACAGAAGAATTGGCAAGTAACTCCGATACATTTGATGAGAAATCCGCCGGAATAGTATTGTTTTGCGAAAAAGATGACTCCAAGTTGTTTTTACTTTTGCATTACCCCTCAGGACACTGGGATTTCATCAAGGGCAGAATAGAAAAAGACGAGAAACTAAAGGAGGCCGCACTGAGAGAAGCACGAGAAGAGACCGGAATTACAGATATACAGTTCATTGACGGTTTTGAAGAAAAAATACATTATACCTACCAGTTTGAGGGACGGCCCGTAAGAAAGCAAGTAATATTTTTTTTGGCAAAGACAAACACAACTGATGTAAATCTGTCCGATGAGCATCATGATTATCTTTGGTTAGATTTTAATGCGGCTCTTGAAAAGACCACCTACCAAAACGCCAAAGAACTTTTAAGAAAAGCCAAGAGCCTAGTTTTTGCCAACTAGATCGTACAGCATCCTTGCAGTCTGTAATGGATCTTTTGAGTTGAGAATCGATCTGCCCACTATCAGATAGTCTGAACCAGCAGCTAGCGTTTTGTGTATATCTCCACCTTGAGTTCCAATGCCAGGGGAGTAAATGTCGAGCTTGCCTTTGCTTTTTTGTTTGCAGTACTGAATCATTTTTGGAAATGTTGCGCCGACTATGATGCCATCGGCTCTCATTTTGATTGCCCACTCCAAAAATAGTTGATAGAGATTCTTTTTTGTTGCAAGTTTTAGCTCGTATGTGACTTTTGCTTCAGGTGAGCTCATGTGGCAAAGAGAGATCACACCGTTTTTGCTTTTGTGCGCATAGTTGACGAGATTTCCGAGTCCTTGCGGCCCCATCATCGGATTTACGATGATTGCATCAAATCCGACGCCCCACAATCTCTTGGCAGTAATCAGGTTAGTGTTTCCAATGTCGTTTAGCTTTATGTCAGCAATTGTCTGCAGTCCGTGTTCGTGTGCTATTTTGTTTATTTTTGAGATTTGTTTTTCTCCAAGCGGCAACAACAAATGAAAGTTAAGTTTGATTGCACAAAGATACCTATCAAGCGATTTGATGTGGTTTATTGTTTTTAATTCCAGATTGTTTGGATTTTCGTAGTCGTTTGCAAGAATTAAAGGACTTTTTTCGGAGGAGAGTTTTCTGATCCTTTCTTTGAAGCTACTCATAGCTGACTAATGGATGGGTTTCGTTTAGCTTTATTATCTTGATGTACGAGTAACCGTGCTCATTTAGGTTGTCTGTGAACATAGGAATGTTGCCGTTATTCATGGCATACTTGAGGAATGGGTATTTTGGCTCAGTATCAAGTGCCACATGGCAAAAGTACGACGGTCCCTCCTCGTTGAAGTTCATAAAGACCCCAAGGAGCCATTTTTCTTTGTGTTTGAAGGCAAATAGTGGGAATGGTGCCTCTTCGTAGCCGTAACTAAGCTTTGCAAGGCTGGCCAGGTCCTCAAGCTCAAGTAATTCGTATTTTTCCATAAGGTCGTCCTGGTTTTGCTTCAGAGAGGGCGGCAGTTCCTTTATCTTGACTATGGGCGAGTACAATTTCGTAGGCTCAGATATTGCGTCTACCACCTTTGCTTCCTCTTTGCCGTTTTTGAAGCCGTAAGACAGGTAATGCCCCTGCTGTTCAATTGGTACGTAGTATATTATGGGTCGCTCCTTGAGCAGGTCCATTTGGATTGAGAGTATCTTCTTTCCGTTGTGCTCGTGGTGGAACGATACGCGTGGTATGCGCTCAAGGGCGCAAACTAGGCGTGAAAATTCTAATTGTGATGCAAGCTCTACATATTTTGGGGATTTTGGTTTTTCCACGACATCAATAAAATAACTGGCAAATTAAAGTTTAGCCAAAAAAAATCGAACACTACTGCCTCAGGTCGATGATGTCGTTGATGCTAGGCCCAGTCCCGATCAGTGTGACGGGTACATCCACGATGTCTTCTATTTTTGTTATGAATTCTTTGGCACGCTCGCTAAGAGAATCAAAGGAATTTTTGTGCGCGCACTCTGAGAACAATACATCCAGCTTGGTGAGCCCAATCTGTGTAGCGCTGTTGAGCATGACGGCCCTCTTTGCAAGCTTGAGGCTGAAATCGGCTGCGCGTCTTTGCCTGCCTGTGACTGTGCCTACCTCAGACCACCCACGCTTGGCAACCTCGTCAGCTGGTAATTCGTTTTCAAGCACGCCTCCTCCCACGCGTGTTACGTATGATTTGAAAACAACCATCACATCATCTACTTTTTTTGGCCCAAGTCCAATATCCGCACAAATGCCAGAGGCTGTGACGTCCTTGGATGTTACAAAGGGGTATGTACCATGCCAAAGCGACAAAAACGTGCCTTGAGTTCCTTCAACGAGGACGCCCTCATCGTTGTCAAGAGCCATGTTTATCTTCTCAGCCACATCTACAAGGTACGGTTTGAGCGAATCCACCTCTTTTGCCAGCTTGAGTGTGCGCATGGCCCTGTCCGCATTTGCAGGCCCAGTCCCAGACCCAGTGGTACCAAGCGTGTCTTTTAAGCGACCTCCAGAATCTGCGTCGGTGTGAACCTTTTCAATTATGCCGCAATTTCTGTCAACAAAAGTTCTTTTTGAGACGCCAAACTCTTCAATTTCTTTGTGCAAGACATCAGGGTTTACCACAACACCTGGTCCTATCATGAGTTGCGCCTTTTTGTTGAGAAATCCACTTGGGAGCATCCGTACCTTGTATTTTTTGTCTCCATCTTCTATTGTATGACCCGCATTTGGTCCGGCGCCTCCCCTGACTATGATGGACGGATCATCTTTTTGAGCCAGATATGAAATTATCTTTCCTTTTCCTTCATCACCGAAAAACCCACCAACAACTACAGTCGAAGGCATCATTAGCTGAGACTTTTCACTTTAATTTAAGCTAAGTTATTTCAATGGATCTAATTTTTAATGTCCATCATCTGACAAAAAACATGTCACAGCCGAATTTTACAGGCAACATAATTGTGAACTTGGCAAGCTTGCCAGATTTCCTAAGAAAGCCGATTCTTAAAAAACGAATGATGGAGTTTTTCACCCTTCCTCCTGCTGAGCGCCTCGAGATAATCAATAACGCGTTGGACGGCGGTCACACCATTCCATTTCCAAATCTTGCCAAGCTTTTTGTTACGTGGCTTGAGATAATTGCAGATCTTGATGAGGAAAAAAGATCGATTATGTTTTCTACATATATTTCTGAGATACTCAAAAACCCACAGAAATTGATCCCATTCAACCTAGATGGAATTCTTGAGATCTTTTTCTCGCTTGACGATTTCAAAAAACAAACCATAGCAAACTCGATAAGAAATATAGTCTCAGAAATTCCAGAAGACCAAAAAAGACGACTGTTTATGATAATTCCTCAAAATGCCAGAGCTTTGCTTGGAATTTAGGCCTGCGGCTTGTCGGGCTTTCTGTTATCCTCGTTGGTAAAGTCTATGACGTCGCCCTGGGGGGACATGACCCCAACGAAGATCTTTTCGTTCTTTTTGAGTAGCTTTCTGTGCTCAGGGAGGGACATGTCAAGCCTAAGTTCGTTCATGACCATAATTCTGTATGATTTCCATTCCTCCCAGCACTTGGTACAGCACGGATAAGTTGACGCCATGGTGTCTAGCTGTTCAGAATCAGGAATTTCTGTTTTGCATTTGGTACAGGTTCTAGGCACATAATTTTGAGCCGTAGTTGTCAATTTATTCTTTATTTGCTGACATGCTCCCGACCCTAAAGGGTTCGGGCTTTCCCGCTCGCGCACGTAATTTAGCATGGGCACGAGGTAAATTGAGAACAGCTAATAAGGCAATTAATACAAATAATTACGTGAAGATCAAATGCCCAAAATGCAAGGGCTCAGCCGAATTAGAGGCAGATTTTTCTTTTGTAAAATGTCAAAGCTGTGATCTTGAGATGAGCTATGGAGAATACGTCAAGTTTGTGGCACACAACGATGTGACATACTCTGACATTTTAGGTGATTATGCTGGCACTACCGCCGGTCAGAACGCAGGGACTCTTGATGAATGGGACTAAATTTAAAATCGTTTGTAATTGTTGATAGACAATGGTAGAGTTTTTTCTTGAAAGCATCTTAAACCTGATTGGATTTGCAGTCGGAATAACAATCGGCATAATTTCCTACATTGGTTTTCGCAACACCGGAAGCCCTACGTTGTTTAGACTTATGTTAGCATTCTTTGCAATTGGTGTCGGATTCATCATCATGTGGCTGGGTCACGCAGTAGACATATTTGTGTTGCAAACTGGCGAGCCAATCAGATGGGTGCAGACGGTGGGAATAGGGGTGCAGACGGTGGGCTACTTTTTCATCGCGTTTTCACACACGATAAAATCATTTTTTCCCAAGTCGAGCTATCTTCGTTC
>JBKBQK010000062.1:0-7343 GCA_046292705.1 Candidatus Nitrosotenuis sp.
GCCGCAAATGCTGCAATATTTAGGATGACTCACCAAATAGACAACGTTTTAGATTTCGTAAAAGAAACAGACATACAAGTAGAACCTACAAGCGTTTATGAAATACTAAAGCTTGCAATGAACAAGATTCCAGAAAAAAGTGACGTAGTTTTGGACATACAACAAAACGATATGACTCTCAACTGCGACAAACAAAAGATGGCAGTAGTATTCTCAAACATCATGCTCAACTCTATTCAGGCAATGAATAATCAAGGAAAAATCATAATTAGGTTCTACCAGACACCAAAAGACACAATCATAGACTTTGAAGATACCGGCCCTGGAATCCCACAAAATATTCTCCACAAGATATTCGATCCACTCTTCACTACAATGCAACAAGGCACAGGGCTTGGACTTGCAACCTGCAAAAACATAATTCAGCATCATGGTGGAAACATTACCGTATCTAATAATCCGACCAAGTTCACGGTCACAATACCTAGGTGATTGAGTTGAAGTATTATACCATAAATACAACTTTGATCCGCGGAGGGCTCAAATGAACAAAGTTGTAACTGCACTGGTAGTAGATGACGACATTTACAATGTGGATCTTTTCTGTGAATATCTTGAACTGCTAAAAGTAAAGGTTGTGGGGCGTGGTTATAATGGGCGTGAGGCAGTGGAATTGTACATTCAACACAAACCCGACATAATCTTTCTGGATATTCTCATGCCAGATTACGATGGGATTTACGCGCTGGAAAACATACGAAAGATGGACCACAACGCATACGTAGTGATTGTCACTGCTATAGTGGACAGTGTCAGCAAAAACAAAATCGCAATGCTGAATCCAAACCACATAGTCACAAAACCGTTTGAGGCAGAATCAATTGCCGAGATTATAGAAAGCATAAACAAGCTAAAAGCGTGTACGCCATAACACCTAGAATTCAAAAAGAAAAACACTTGCCGTTATGCACAGCAAAGTGATTTTTTGAAGTCTTCTACGTTTCTTGTGTATTTGCATTCCTTGCACACATGCCAAGCTCTGCTTTTCAACACACGTAGTGGTGTGTCATATGAGGCCGAATACATCTTTCCGCCACAAGCTGGACACGGTAATGGTATGTCGATTTTCATAATATCACTTATCGAGTTTTGGATTTAAGAGCCGCGTAGGACTGATAAGTTATCCATGTTATGTACACTCGATCATCTCACTCTTTATATGAAATCAAATCCATACGAAATATGGACATTGAATATCAACCAAAAAGAGGAGCCGGATTATTCTACTGCAAAAATAATCTATGTCGGCTTTATTGATCCGTACGCCCTTGAAGGAATAATCGTTTTACAATCCGATGACAAAAAAGAATTCCACATGAGGGCCTTTTCAGGCGAGGTTGCGCGCCACATCAAAAGCTTTGTTGAAGGAAAACGGGACATACTGCCTACCATTTACAACATGATTGAACAGCTCTGCGAAGAAAACGAACTGTTCTTAGTCAAAGTCAAAGTCTATGAAAGCGGCAATGTGTTACGAGCAAACCTATACTTTACTGGCAAAAAAGACATCATGCTTCGTAACTATAGGGCATCCGATGCGGTTGCCCTTGCAGCGTTCTACAACATACCAATTCTGGTAAGAAAGACACTTCTAAAGGAGCGAGTGGAAGCCTAAGTGAGGATTTGGGCAAGATTGCCATCTTGGTGGGCTCGCTTGAGCTCCATTGCGATTCTCCTGCCTATTCCAAAGGTCTCACCATATTGGTATTTTGTGTAGGGCGAAGTGGTAGCAACAATGGGATTCCCTGGAACACGAAGTGAGACATCATACACTACTAGCTCTAAATCTTTTGTAATGACGCATTGAAGTGAGAATGGGCCTATTATGCCTGGTGGGTAGACTTTTTTGACGCCTGCAACAAAACGGTCGCCAATGTCTATTACCTTTTCGAGCAACGACTCGCGGATGCTTGCCGGCGTGTGACCGACTTCGATGTTTTGAACGTCGATGTTTATATCCAATTGCTGCTTTGCAGGAATTGCGTTATAATCGTGAAGGTTTGTTTGAAGTCTCCTCTCGATTCCAATGAAATCTACTTGCTCTGAGACAGGGGTGTGAAAATAGTTAAAATTCATGTATGTACCTATTACCAATTCCTCAATGCTTGCCTTTCTTAGATCCTCTGCACTAATGATTCCTTTTTTGAATAGGTACTGGGATTTTTTTACATAATCCTCATAGGAAGATGCAGTAAAGAAAGCGCGTTCAAGTTTGCGCGATTTTTCTTGGACTTTGACTATTACAGGTCTGTCTATTTTGCGCGGATTTTTGAAAAGTTTTGGGTACCTGATACGGGATTTTTCGAGTAAATAGTATTGGTTTTTTGTAAAGCTGCGCTCCTCTGCTTGAAACAAAGATCTGTTGCCAAATATCGGCACTTTGAACTTGTTTTCAATAGTATCGTATCCCAGATATGCGGTAAGTGCTCGGTGTGGAACTATGATGGTATTTGTTCCTACGAACATTTTTTGCATTTTTGCAGACGCCATATCCTTGAATCTGTTCACCACAATGATTTCATCTGCAATTCTTTTGAATCGCCTGTATGGGACATCTCTTCCCTTCTGACAAATGACTACGGTTTGAAGGCCTTCGTCTTTTGCCCCATCCATTATCTCTAATGCAGAATGACTTCCAAGGACGCCGATTCTGAAATCAGAATAGTTTTGAATTATCTTTTGAATCTCAGCACGCTTGATCATAGTATGATTTGACTGTAAATCAAGGCTATATAATCAAACTCGTTTTTCAATACCTACACGTCACCTTACACTGAAATAATCACTTTACTCATCACAATTCATGCGGCTGGTAATCGGAATGACTGGTAGCACGGGAGTCATTTATGGCATAAGGGCCTTGGAGGTACTAAGGGAGCACAAAGTAGAAACTCATCTTGTAATTACCGAATGGGCAAAAAAATGCCTTGCAATGGAGACTGATTATACCATAGACGACGTAAAAAAACTGGCAACGACTTACTTTGATGACTCTAACTTGGCAGCCTCAATATCGAGTGGCACCTACAAGACAGATGGTATGATAGTCATTCCATGTTCAATGAAGACTCTATCCAGCATTGCAAACGGATACGACGAAACTCTGGTCGCAAGGTCCGCAGGAGTCACACTAAAAGAATCACGAAAATTGGTTCTTGTCCCACGTGAGACACCGTTGACTGCAATAAATCTTGAAAACATGCTCAAGCTTGCAAGACTTGGCGTTGTCATATTGCCTCCGGTTCCAGGATTTTATACAAAACCAAAATCAATTGAACAGATTATAGACCACACAGTAGGCAAATGCTTAGACCAGTTCAACATCGAGCACGATCTATACAAGCGATGGGGAAGCTGACCAATTGCCAAAGATTCACCTAGAAAAATTAATCAGAGCAGAGCGGCAAGCAGTCTTTGACATAGTCGCAAACTATGAGAACTATCAAAACGTTCTACCGCAATACTTTCCATCCGTTCGTGTCCGCTCAGTCAGAGACAATGTAGCTGTAGTGGAAGAACACCTAAAGCTTGGAGACCGTGAATTGGTGATGACTACAAAACACGTAACAAAATACCCTGAGCTCCACGAAGTCTTTGTCCTTGGAGGCGATGCCAAGGGAAGTCACATCATAGAAAAGTACGAAAAAACCGACCAAGGGACAAGACTTGCAGTCGACATGGACATCAAACTAAGCGGCGTAAAAGTGTTTGCTGCTATTTTGGCAAAGAAAAAGATAGCTTCGGATTTTGCCAAAATAATTGACGAGTTTGTAAAAATTGCTGAAAAATCTTAGTCCTTTTTTTCTTTGAGATCCTTGAATTCACGTTCTGCCTCAAGCTTGCCTTTTTCGTATTCCATTCTCGACTTGCCTAGCGTTTTTGCAAGCTCTGGAATCTTCTTTGCACCAAAGATCAGTATGCCTGCTATGATGATAATGAAGATCCATTCTTGTCCTGCAATAAAGCTGGTGATATTTCCAAGCATTGCTGATTCTTCTTAGTCAAACTTAGGATTTAAGTGTTCTAACTTTGTGCTCACGCCTCTCAATGACTATCATGCCTGCCAAGTACAAAGCAATCATTGGACCTGAGATAAACCACATGGTGACACCACTTCCGTCCGGAGTAACTGCTGCGCCAACTATGACCAAAGCAACTATGGCGTACCTTATGTTGTTGCGCCAAAACTTGACATCTGTCAGACCGGACACTGTTGCGGCATACATGATTAGCGGGAGCTGAAACGCTATTCCAAACGCAAGCAAAAACTGTAACACAAAAGTAACAAAATCAACGACGTTAAGAAACGTCACAAGACCGGCAGACTCACCATACTGGTACAAAAAGTCAAGTATGAACGGTATCACGATAATATAAGAAAACACTGCTCCTGCTACAAACAAACCCAACGCTGGCGCAGCAATTGAACGAACCGCATGCACCTCTGTGTCTTTTAGGGCCGGCCTGATAAAGGCCGTAATCTCACGCACTATTATTGGCATTGATGCTACAATTCCAATTAGTGCTGCAACATAGACTTGGGCATAAAATGCCTGACCAGGTGCAGTTTGAATGAGCTGTACTTGGGACGGTACTAGTGTTTTTTTCATGTAGTCTGTTATCTGGGCTGCAAAATTGTGCAGCGGGTCTGGCACAGGATAGTATAATGTAGTGTCGTTGAACAGCATGGGTTCGGCGCGAAAAGTCAAGATAAAGGTGATTATGATGCCTGCAAAAATTACAATTCTTACTAGTCTGCTTCGCAGCTCTGCTAGATGTGCATAAATTCCTTGGAGTTCAGACATTTCTGATATACTTACGACGCGAATCTCTATTTAGGTTGCGAAAAGCCACCTTAGTGTTTGCCTGGAATAGGAAGGAGTTTGGCGTCCGCAAGACCTGATTTTTTTCGTTCTTCTTCTGTGATGTCTTGGAATTCAATTGATATGATTGCCTTTAGCTTGAACTTGGATTCCATTTCCATTGCAAGCTTGCCAATTTCTTCGCCAGAATAGATCTCCTTTGAGCCTTCCAAAAATATTCTGCTGCTTTTTTCTTTTGGCTCTCCGCCAAATTTACCTTTGAGGAATTTGGTTACCTCGTCCACTTCGGATTTTTCTACATTGTTGTGATAAAACACAATTCCCTTGACTGGTGTGTAGTCCATAGGGGTTCCATGTCTGTACAAAAACACACCAATGAAGATCGCTTGGTCTTCTGGTTCTTTGACTCCTTTTATCTCCCAGTTGAGAACCTTGTTCTGATCGTATGATGCCTTTGAAATCTCGTCGGCTGTGATCTTCCAGTATCTATGTCTACTCAATTCAGCTTTTGACTGTAGTTGCACTATAAATTCAATTCGAATCGTTTTCGATATTTTCTGAATTGAAGATTATATTAGAGAAAAATATTGTGCAAACATGCCACTTTTTGAGGTACAGGTCATAATTGAAAACAAGCCAAGCATGAGCGACCCTGAGGGCCAGACAATTCTAAACGACTTGGTGCTAAAAGGCAGCTATTCCTCAGTCAAAAAAATCCGTTCAGCAAAGATGCTCAAATTCCAAATCGATGCTACAACAAAACAAAAAGCACAAGAAATAGTCAAAAAACTCTGCGATGACTTGCGTATCTACAATCCGATGGTAAGCAAGGTAACGTTTTCTGTAGTCTAGTCTTCGCTTCCAATTGACTTGACAGTTTCATCTATTAGCAACTTGCTTCGCAGATATGCTGCCAAGTCTGTCTGTGTAATTACGCCGACGAGTTTTTGGTTTTCAAGTACTATGAGTCTTCGTATATTGTTGTTTAGCATCTTTTGAACTGCGTCCTCGATTGTGGTTATGGGTTCGACCCACCTGAACTTTGGAGACATTATGTCCTTGACTTTGAGCTTAGATGCGATCTTGTCGGCAGCCACAATCTTTCTCACAAAGTCGGCCTCGGTGATTATGCCTACGGGGTTTTCTCCGTCCATGACCACTAGGAAGCTGATGTCCTTATCTTTGAGCAACGTTGCTGCTTCGAGGCAGCTTTTGTCTTTTGATATTGTGATTACGTACTTGTTCATGATGTCTCTTACATGTCCCATAGTTTGAATGGTTTTTTTACAGATAAAAAAGATTTGTTGTGGAGATCCGCGATGCAGTTTTTCCGATTTGATTTAATAATCTCATTATTCAATTTTACATGTGAAGGTTGGCGTCGTCGTATTTCCGGGCAGCAACTGCGATCGAGACATGTATCATGTCTTGCAAGACGTCTTCAAGCTGGACGTCAAGTATTTCTGGCACGAAGAAAAACTCCCAAAGGACCTTGACGCAGTAGTCCTGCCAGGCGGATTTTCTTACGGAGACCGTCTTAGAGCAGGAGTGATTGCCGCACACAGCCCAGTAATAGCAGACGTAAAAAAAATGGCAGACAGGGGAATGCCAGTTCTTGGTGTCTGCAACGGCTTTCAAATTCTAGTTGAGGCACAACTTTTGCCTGGCGTCTTGCTCAAAAACACCTCGCTTACATTCATGTGCCGCTGGACTGAGCTCATAGTAGAAAACAACAAGACTCCATTTACAAACAAATTTAAGATTAAACAAAGAATTCCAATTCCGATTGCAAACGGCGAAGGAAGATACTACGTGGACAAGGCCACACTTGAGAAATTAAAGAAGAACAACCAGATAGTGTTCCGTTATGGTGAAAACATAAACGATTCTGTATTTAACATTGCGGGAATATGCAACAAAGAAGGAAACGTAGTTGGAATGATGCCGCACCCAGAACGTGCAGTAGAGCCGGAGATAAATCCGCGCGACTCAAAGCCGTCATCGCTCATTTTTGAATCACTCATTGCAACAGCTGGGACAAGAAGATGAGTCTGCAACCTCAAGAACTACAATACCTCTCAAAAAAAATAGGTCGCAAGCCAAACGAGACCGAACTCCACATCGTAGCAGCAGAATGGTCAGAACATTGCTCGTACAAGTCATCGAAAAAACATCTCAAAATGCTTCCTACATCAGGCCCACGCGTAATCCATGAGAAGGGATTCGATTCTGGAGTATTAGATGTGGGCGATGGGTACGTAGTTACAGTACACATTGAAAGCCACAACCACCCGTCTGCTGTTGAGCCGTATGGTGGGGCAGCCACAGGTGTGGGTGGTGTCATTAGAGATATCCTGTCTGCTGGTACACGCCCAATTGCAATACTGGACGGACTGAGGTTTGGAGATATTGAAAAAGACCAACACGCTAGATGGCTTTTCAAAAACGCTGTAACCGGAA
>JBKBQK010000063.1:0-7337 GCA_046292705.1 Candidatus Nitrosotenuis sp.
AAATAGCGGGGCGATAATGTACATGCATAAGTTGAGAAGAATTATGCGCGAGCGGAAAAGCCCTAGCCCTTTAGGGCAGGAATGAAATCAAGCACACTGCAACTTGACATCAAATCCATCAAAAACTATGTGGGCCAAGTACCTACTACAGACGTATGGAACCTAGTATGGAGATCGTCAGTATCGCAGCAGAAACGGTCTTCTTGGGATCGTTTGTATATCGGCTAGGGTATTCCAACAATCGGAAATGTCGGCACGAATACCTCGTCGTTTGGTAGTAGGACCACAATGGTAGTTGGGCTTTCTGAAATACCTTCGATGTATGTCTCAAGTACTAGGCCTTTGTTGATCTCCGTGGCCGTAAAAGCAGGTATAAACCCAACCAAAACAACAATAATCAGAAACCATATCGACCATATTGAAAATCTTTACGTTAAAAACACATCACAATTGTTATAATCGAAGTAATGCCACCAAAATCTGAGATTGAAGTTTCTTGGCTCAGGCAAGGTAAAGGACATCTACGATCTAGATGACGGCACACTCCTCTTCAAATTCAGCGACAGAGTGTCCGCATACGATGTCAAATTTCACGATCCAATTCCACACAAAGGTGAAGTTCTTTGCAAATTTGCAGAATTTTGGTTCAACAAACTCCCGGTACCAAACCATTTTGTGAAATCCGTCTCAAAAAACGAAATTGTAGTAAAGAAAATGCAGATGATTCCAATAGAGTGCGTCGTACGCGGTTATTTCTATGGCAGTCTGATCTCGCGGTGGAAGGAAGGCCAAGTTACAATTCCCCCTGGCACAAAAACCGAGATCGCGGCAAAGCTGCCAGAACCGATCTTTGATCCTACGACAAAGGCAGAACACGATGAGCCAATCAACAAAGAAACTGCAATCAAACGTGGACTAGTAACAGAGGATGAGTTTGAATGGCTCAAATCAAAATCAATTGAGATCTACAATCTGATGTCTAAAACGGCAGATACAGCAGGCTTCATCTTGGCCGACCTCAAACTAGAATTTGGAAAGCTCGACGGCAAGATCCTACTTGGTGACTCGATAGGACCTGACGAGTATCGAATGTGGCCAAAAGAGTCCTATGTAGTGGGCAAGATTCAAGAAGCATACGACAAGCAAATACTACGTGACTGGTTGACTGCCAACGGCTACCAAAAACAATTCGATGATGCAAGAAAACAAGGAAAGGAACCAATTGCACCCTCAATACCGCAAGACATCATAAACAAAATGTCACAACGCTACGTTACTTCCTACGAAAAGATTACCGGCAAGACTCTCTGAGCACAATTTTCCAATTTCAACTCGAATTCCACTTTTTTAGACCCTGATTTTTGACGGTTCTACGCCTCTTTGGGAATCCCGGCCGCCGGATCCACCAAATTTTCAAAATTTTCAATATTAGTTGTACTGGTACTAATTATTCAATTATGATACCATAATTATTCTATTATAACTAATATTTTAGTAGCAATTGAGCTAAATTTGGAATTGGTTCAAAATTTATTGGAACGTAAAAAAATTAATGCGAATAGACAACAAAAGATGATGCAACGATCTTTTAGCTAAATTCAGAATCCGCAATTATCATGTCAACACTACTTGAAAAACAAATCAAAATCAACAGAGTCATGACGATTTCCGTTGAACAAGCTCGTGCCCTAGAAGATCCGGCAAGAGCGAAAATCGTGGAGATACTGTATCACAAACAGCTCACCACAGAACAGATTGCAAAGGAGCTTCAAAAAAGCGGTTACAACAAAGCCCTCACAACAATTCGACACCACTTGGACATTCTAAAAGAAGCTGGTCTAATTGAGATTGTCAAAATTGAAGAAGTAAGAGGTGCGGTCGCAAAATTCTATGGAACCTCCATAAAGCTAATCGCGAATCACTCTCCAAAAGATTTTGATTCAAAGTACTCCTCGATGATAAAAACAACATCTGCAAAAATCGAAAAAATTCTCGAAGGTATTGCAAAAAAACCTGCACTTCAAAAAAAGACAGAAACTACATACAACGAATTCGTCTTGACGGAAATAGTCAACAGAGCTGTTGCAAACGTCCTTGAAAACAAAGACTTTGCAGCTCACAAAAAACTCAAGTAACTTCGATTACAAACAATCCTTTTGTTTTTGGATTCTGTAACATTTTTACGATCTGTCTTGGCATATCGTCACAGGCCTTATCACAACATACTGCCAACGTCCTAGGACACAAAAAATTACTCTTTCTAATCACGATGTCGTGAGGGTTCTCAAGTATGAGATCCTCATGACCTTTTCCGATGATCTGAAACGATTTATCGTTTATCTGAATCGTGATCTTGATGTTTGAATCAGATCGCCTAAGCTTCTTTTTCATCCTCTCTGGTATTCCTTTGCAGCCACACTCTGCGCCTACGCCAATTATGCAGTCTCCCTGCAAAGTGAGATCCGGCTCAGTTGTGATCTCAATTGTCCTTGGATGGTGCGCCCTCACATTTTTGTGACCGTAAAACGGAATCTCAAATCGCACGATCGACGCACAACTAGACTTAAATTAAACTTTCAAAACATGAAAAACAGAATTGCTTCCTTCTCAACAAGGTTATGATAGAGCCATTACTATATTCTCGCCGGATGGTAGACTGTATCAAGTAGAATACGCAATTGAAACAGTCAGACGCGGAGCCATAGCTGTAGGAATCAAAAGCAAAGATGGCGTAGTTATCGCAGTAGAAGAAAAACCACGCAAATTACAAATTTCAGAATCAGCACACAAGATCTTTCAAATTGATGAACACATCGGATTTGCGGCAGCAGGGTACATTCCTGATGCACGAAGCCAAGCAGATGCTGCACGATTCTTTGCACAAAGTAACAGAATTGTATATGATGAACCAGTCGATGTGGAGGCAGTAGCAAAACACCTTGCAGACCAATGTCAACAATACACGCAGTTTGGCGGTGCAAGACCTTTCGGTGTCGCGCTAATTATTGGCGGTGTTGATTCACAAAACTCACTATTTCTGACTGATCCAAGTGGTACATACATTGCATATGACGCAGTAGCAATTGGTGCAGGCTCTGACCAGGCAAACGACTTTTTAGAAAAAAATTACAAACCTGACATGTCACTTGAAGATGCATCAGCACTTGCAACTGCATGTATTTATTTGGCAAGCGAGCAAAAAGAAGGAACGGATCACATCAAGATGTCCCACATCAAAACATCAACAAAACAGTTTGAAAAAATAAATCAGGATCAAATTACTAACTATGCAAAAATAGGCAAGCAAAAATTCCCGATTCCAAGCAGCTAAGTTTTCAATATTGAATCTCTCAGTCGCGATACCTGATTCTTGTCTTAAGGATGAGGCAACTAAACTAGACAAGTCACGCAAAGTCTCCCTTATTGGAAGGACTTGTGCTATATTTGGGGTTCGCACCATTTACATTTACGAAGAAAGTAGTGGTTCCAGCTCTGACCGCTTTCTCTTGTCCACTATTCTGCGGTATTTGGAGACCCCGCAATATCTGCGCAGAGAGCTGTTTCCAAAAATCGACGAGCTCAAATACGCCGGAATATTGCACCCATTACAAATCCCCCATCACTCACTGTCCTCAAATCCAAAAGAACTCAAAGAAGGCGACATCAGAGAAGGAGCAATTGTCTACTACAAAGGAAAAAAATTCATAGATATTGGAATACGCCAATTGATCCCATATTTTGGAAAAGAGCGTGACAAAAAACGTATCACAATCCAAATCAAAACCGTAATGCCAAACATCACAGTCAAAGAAATTTCTGAAGATCAGATAAAACAGTACTGGGGCTACAAAGTCAAAGAAAGATCGAATCTCATAAAACTACTCGAAGAGTGGAACGGTTCCATTATAATGACATCAAGAAAAGGAAAACCTGCTACATTGGATCAGATAAATCATTACGTACACACAGACAAACCCCTGCTCATCGTGTTTGGAGCACCAGATCGCGGCCTTTACGAGATACTTGGCACGAGAATAAACATCAAAGGAACAAAATCATTGAACTTTTTCCCCAATCAAGCAACGGAAACGGTGCGCCTTGAGGAGGCCATGCTTGGCATACTCTCGATTCTCAACTTTGTAAACTCAAATTAAACCTGGTTTTAAAGTCATAATGTCACAAAAAAAGTTTCTTGCACTCGCAATAATCGTTGGAGTCGTCGGTGTAATAATTGGTGGCATTACGATCTTTCTTTCACTGACCAAAGTTGTAACTCCGTAAATATGTAATCATTATACAATACCCAATCGACCGTAGATTGGTTAACGCCTAGGTATATAATGGGGTTAACAAATGTTTTCGATTATCCATGGGTCATAGAAAACACAGCCAACCACGTCGTGGTAGCCTTGCATACCTTCCTAGAGGACGCGCCAAAAACATGGAAGCAAGAATCAGGACGTGGCCGTCACTTTCATCTGAGCAGCCAAAGCTGTCTGGATATGCTGGATTCAAAGTCGGCTGTATTCAAATCGTAAGCATAGACGACAGAGAAAAAACACCAAATCATGGAAAACAACTCGTAAGTCTTGGAACTGTCGTTGCAACTCCGCCAATCTCAATAATCGGAATTAGAGGATATCGTAATGATATTTACGGCTCGCATGCATACTTTGATGTCTACAGCCCAGACATGCCAAAAGAAGTTTCTCGACTCGTAACGATAAAACCAAAAGAGGGCAGTTTGGAGCGTGCAGAAAAACTTCTCAATGCAGTAAATGAACTTTACGCCGTAGTCGCAGTTTTTCCAAACAATGCAGGTCTTGCACAAAAGAAACCATATGTATTTGAGGTCGCAGTGCAAGGCGGTGATATAAAAAAACAATTTGAATTTCTAAAAGGCCTCTTTGGCAAACAAGTCAAAGTAGAAGATGTCTTTGAGCTTGGCGCAAATGTAGATGTTGCATCAATTACAAAAGGCAAAGGATGGGAAGGCCCAATCACAAGATGGGGAGTCAAGAAAAAACAACACAAATCAAGAAAGAGCGTAAGAGCACTTGGTACCCTTGGACCAATTTCACCATCTAGCATCATGTACACAGTACCTCGTGCAGGACAACGAGGATTCCACCAAAGAGTCGAGTACAATAAACGAATTATGATCATAAGTAACACTGAGAAAAACGAATACAAGATCAATCCGACTGGTGGATACAAACACTATGGTTTTGTAAATGGTGACTTTGTAGTTTTGAAAGGCTCAATTCCTGGAACTTACAGACGACTCGTCAAATTCAGAACACAAATCAGAAACATTCCATCGAAGATCCTCAAACCAAACATCTTGGAGATTGTAGTATGAAAATACAAACACTTTCGTTGACTGGAGCAAAACAAGAAGAAATCGAATTACCCAAAGTATTCCAGACTCCGTTCCGTGAGGATCTAATTCATCGTGCTTATGTAAACTTGGATTCTCACCGCTATCAAAGACAAGGCAGACACCTGACTGCAGGTATGGATGTCGTAGCAATGTCCAACGACCCGCCAACAGGTCATGGCCAAGCAAGAGTTGCAAGAATCCGTGGAGGAGGCCCAAGACGTGGCCAAGCAGCAGGCGTGGCAATGGTACGAGGCGGACGACAAGCACACCCACCACTATCAGAAAAAGTCATCTACAAAAAATTAAACAAAAAAGAAAGACGACTTGCTCTTTGTTCTGCTATCGCAGCGACTGCATCAAAGGACTTGGTTGCGTCACGCGGTCACTCTGTAAACAAAATAGAATCCTTCCCAATCGTGGTCTCAGATGACCTCGAAAAGATTTCAAAAGCAAAAGAGATTGCCAAAGTTTTTGATGCGCTGAATCTGGCTGCAGATATCAAAAGACTGGAGTCTCGCAAAGCTCGTTCTGGCAGATCTGTCATAAGAGGCAGAAAGACAAAAACTGGAAAAAGCATTCTGTTTGTTACTAAAGATCCAAAATCGCTTGCAAAAGCATGCGGTTCATTTTTGGGAGTGGACGTAAGGGCTGCAAGTGACCTGTCAGTTCTTGATCTTGCTCCTGGCTCTCAACCAATCAGACTGACAGTTTACACAGAGGCCGCATTAAACGAGCTTGCAAACATCAAATCCCCACACTTGAAATTAATGGAGGCAATACATTGAACACAACTCAAGCAACAAAAATAATTCTAAGGCCGTATATCACAGAAAAGACATTTGCACTTATCGAAAAAGACAGCAGGATCTGTTTTATTGTCGACTCTAGAGCAAACAAGTCACAAATCAAAGATGCAATAAAAACACTCTACGAGGAAAATGTTATCGATATAAACACCGCAAAAACGATTTCTGGCAAAAAAGCGTTTGTCAAATTCGAATCCGTTGAAAAAGCCAGAGACCTAGCCACAAAGATAGGAATGCTATAATATGGAACCACAAACTTCAATTCTACAGGTGTCAAAGAATGGTTAAAGAATTTGATTATCGGGGAGTTCCGCTGGAACAACTCCAGAACATGTCACTAGAGAAGCTCTTCGAGATCTTTCCCGCAAGGGCAAGGAGATCACTTACGCGTGGCATTACAGACGGCAAAAGAAAGCTAATAGAGGAAATAAAGCTCGAAAAAGCTGGCAAATCCAAAAATCCAATCAAGACACACATTCGCGACTTGATTATTCTTCCTTACATGGTCGGTGTTACAATTAACGTATTCTCAGGAAAGGAATTCGTGCCGGTCACAATCACACCACAAATGATTGGACATTACATCGGCGAGTATGTTAGAACAAACAAGAGAGTTGTTCATGGTGCTCCAGGAGTCGGCGCATCTAGATCAAGTCTGTATGTGCCATTGAAGTGAATATTATGCCTCATTTTGGTTACGCTTTCGCAAATTTTGATTCAACAAAACACGTCCGTGCAGCAGTCAGAGAAAAAGACGTTTCACCAAAACATGCACGTGAGATAGCCAAAGTGATCAAAGGACTTTCAATAGAAAAAGCACGCGACTACCTGCAAGAAGTAATCTCCCTAAAACGCGCAGTTCCATTTAGAAGATACAAAAATGAAGTGGGTCACAGATCCGACACTGGAGTAATGTCTGGCAGATATCCACAAAAGGCAGCAAAAGAATTCATCAAACTTTTGGATAATTTGGAAGCAAATGCCGAATACAAAGGCATGGATCTTGACAGACTCAAAATAATTTCTGCAGTATCTCACAGAGGTGTGGTCATCAAAAGGTTTCTCCATGCCGGGGAGTGGGTCAAGCCCGGTGATCCCGTTTTCCACCTGGTGCGGATGGACCGTCTGCGGATCGAGGGCATGGTCAG
>JBKBQK010000064.1:0-7320 GCA_046292705.1 Candidatus Nitrosotenuis sp.
ACCGTGCCGGAGGCAGACCCCATCATCTACGACAAAAAGATAGTAGTCTTGCCAGACATCTTGGCAAATTCTGGTGGTGTTTGCATCTCGTACCTTGAGTGGGTCCAAAACAATATGGGATACTACTGGTCCTTTGACGAAGTAGCAGCAAAGATGGAAGACCACATCGTACGTGGATTCAAGGACACACTTGCCCTATCAAGAAAGCACAAAATAGACATGAGGCGTGCAGCGATGGTCTTGGCAGTAAGCCGAGTTGTCGAAGCATTCAAAGCAAAAGGCCTTTGGCCATAAACCCCTCTTTTCATTTTTCAAAGCTAAAATTACGCCTAATTTTATACCCAAGTCGTGGCAAACAAGCACACAATCATCGTAATCGCATCAATTGCAGTAATTGCGGCCACATTAGGCTATTCCTCACTAAACCTAATTTATGCAAAGGATCTGCAGTTTAGGTGGCACCAGCAAGGATCATTTGATCTGCTATCAATAATGTTCAATGGAAGACTGGTCGTCTGCAACGATTCTGATTATCCCACAAACTTTCAGAAATACTCCATTCAGATTTTCTTTGACGGCCAAGACCTAGGCACATTTACAACGCATGGGGCAGGAGTCATGCCTCATGGCACTACAACCATATCTGGCAACTTTGAGACAGGCGACAAGCAGATATCACAGATGCTGTTCTCTTCCCTCAATACTGCGCTAAACAACAATGCCGCAGCGGCAAGAATAGACCCAAGCAAGATGCAAGTTACCACCACACTTGAAGCAAAGGTAATTGGAATCATCCCGTTTTCCATAACGCAGCAACACACTGGCGCCGAGTTCCTAGAGATGATGAACCAAAAGACAAGTTGTGACAAGTAATGTCCAAAGTGCTTGTCATAAAAAATGCAAGGTTTGAGGGCCCAGGCACCATAGGCGAGCTGCTAGAATCAGACGGCTTTACACTGCAAACAATATTTGCAAAAAAAGAAAAGATTCCACCGCTTGATCATTCCGCAGTGCTGATTCTCGGTGCGCCAGAAAGCGCAAACGACGATCTGCAATATCTAAGAGATGAGATTGGGTTGATCAGAACAGCTGCGCAAAAAAATATCCCAACACTTGGCATCTGCCTTGGTTCACAGCTCATCGCAAAAGCATTTGGCGCCCAAGTGTACAAAGGCCCAAAAAAAGAAATTGGGTTCTACAACGATGTCAAAATAGATCCTGCAGCAAATTCACGCCTGTTTTCTGGCATATCAGACCCATTTACCGTGTTTCACTGGCATGGCGACACGTTCGATCTTCCAAAAAATTCCACCCGCCTTGCATATTCAGAGCTATACAACCAAGCATTCCAATATGGCTCTGCAGTAGCAGTACAGTTCCACTTTGAGGTAAACAAGGAGATCGTGATATCGTGGCTTGACACAACCCAAGAAGACCTAGGTGACATCGATCCGAACAAAGTCCGAGATCAAATAGATGCCAACATTGGAAACGTTCAGACAAACATGAAAATTTTTTACAAGAACTTCAAGTCAGTATTCAATCTCTAACTAAAGTTAATATATTGAGCTAGAGTGTGTCCGATCACATTATGAGTTCCACTAAAAAAATTTTTGATGAAACAATCAAAATGGATCATAAGGTAATTACCGAAGAAGTCTCAAAATCAATCCTCAAGGCATATGGAGTCAAAGTACCACCATATGCTTTGGTAAAATCATCAAAGGAGGCAGTCAAGGCTGCAAAAAAGATCGGTTACCCACTTGTGATGAAGATAGTCTCTCCACAAATTCTGCACAAGACGGATGTGGGCGGAGTCAAAGTCGGAATTAACAGTGACAAGGAGATAAAGCAGGCCTTCAACGACATGTACGGGCGCCTCTCAAAGAAAAAAGGCGTCGAAGTAAAAGGTGTTCTTTTGGAAAAAATGGTTCCAAAGGGAATCGAGATGATAGTCGGCCTCCAAGTCGACCCGCAGTTTGGCCCAGTCATTATGGCAGGTCTAGGCGGCGTAATGACTGAGGTCTTCAAAGACGTTGCATGGAGGATGCTTCCAATTACAATCGATGACGCAAAATCCATGATTAATGAATTAAAGTCATCAAAGATCTTCAAGGGCTTCAGGGGAAGCAAGCCGGTAGACTTGGACATGCTTGCAAAGGCACTAGTCCAAATAGGCAAAATAGGCACAGAAAACGCCGAATACATCAACAGCATCGACTTTAACCCAGTCGTGGTGTATCCAAAATCATACTATGTTGTAGACGCCAAGATAATTCTAGGCAAGGAGGTAAATCCCAACGCAATCTCAAAGGCACAGCCAGACGACTCGTTTATGGAAAAGTTCTTCACACCAGAATCAGTCGCACTGGTCGGCGCATCAGCCACCCCAGGCAAGGTTGGCAACTCTGTTTTAGACAGTCTTGCAAAACACGACTACAAAGGCAAAGTCTTTCCAATAAACCCCAAGGCAGACGAGATCCTCGGAATCAAGTGCTACCCCTCACTCGAAGCAATAAACGACAAAGTGGATCTTGTCGTAGTTTGCGTAGACCTCTCAGTCACACCACCAATCCTTGAGAGCTGCGCAAAGAAAGGAATCCACAATGTAGTGATCGTGTCAGGCGGTGGAAAGGAGCTCGGAGGAGAAAGAGCAGATTATGAAGCTCAAATAAAATCACTATCTGAAAAACACAAGATCAGAATTATCGGTCCAAATTGCATCGGAATGTTCAATGCAGCAAACAGACTCGACTGTGCCTTCCAGGGACAAGCTAGAATGGTTCGAGCCAGACTAGGCAATGTTGCCCTCCTCTCACAGAGTGGGACTATGGGAATCAGCTTCTTAGAGACTGCAGACACGTTTGGCCTCTCAAAGATGGTAAGCTATGGCAACAGGTCCGATGTCGACGAAGCCGACATGATCTGGTATCTTGCAAACGATCCACAGACCAAAGTAATTGCATTATACGTAGAAGGTTTTGGTGACGGACGCAAGTTCATTGAGACTGCAAAACGAGTCATGAAGGAAAAGAAAAAACCAATAGTGATTTGGAAGAGCGGCAGGACAGAAGCTGGTGCAAAGCAAGCAGCATCACACACCGGTTCACTTGGCGGTTCTAACGCAATAATCATGGGCGCATTCAAGCAAGCAGGAATTATCTCAGTTGACAGCTACCAAGAGTTGGCAGCAGTAACAAAGGCACTTGCATGGCAACCAGCAGCCAAGGGCAACCGAGCTGCAATGTGCAGCAACGGAGCAGGCCCAATGATTGGTGGAATAGACCACTTTGAAAGACTCGGACTCGAGCTGGCCCAAGTCACACCACAAACATTAAAAGATCTCAAAGACCATTTCCCGCCAACCTATGTCATTGGAAAGGGAAACCCAGTCGACGTTACCGGTGGTGCAAACGCAGATGACTATAGATACACAATCCAAAAGTTCTACGATGATCCGAATGTGGACATCGTCATGCCATGGTTTGTCTTCCAAGATGATCCTCTAGAAGAGACAATCATCACGTATCTGGCAGAATTCTCAAAGCAGCAAAAGAAACCACTTCTTGTTGGTGGAAACGGCGGACCGTACACGCAAAAAATATCAGCACTCATCGAAAAAGAGGGAGTCCCAGTGTACGACGATATCCGAAGCTGGGTCGCGGCAGCTGCTGCCCTTGCACAATGGGGCAGACACCTCAAAGGCTCTTCTTAGAGAACATTTATTTCAACCATAAAAATCGAATCAAGCATGGCTCTAGTTACTACATCAAAATCAAACGGAATTGCCATAGTCAAGATCAACAGGCCAGACAAGCTAAACGCAATGAACATCGATGTCGCCAAAGAAATCATCAAGACCTTTGAGGAATTAGACAAAGACGGCGAAGTCAAAGTAATAATTCTCACAGGCGAAGGAGACAGGGCGTTTTCTGCAGGTGCAGATATTGAATACATGTCAAAGATAACTCCAGACGAATCAGTCGAATACGCAAAGCTTGGACAGCTATTGACTGCAACAGTTGAAAATGTCTCAAAGCCCACCATTGCGGCAGTGAATGGATTTGCCTTGGGTGGAGGATGCGAGCTTGCAATGTCTTGCGACATTAGAATAGCTGCAGATACAGCAAAACTCGGACAACCGGAAGTGACGATCGGGATCCCCCCCGGATGGGGCGGAACCCAGCGTCTGATGAGGATTGTCGGAATAGCAAAGGCAAAGGAGCTTGTATACACGGGCAAGATGATCAAAGCAGACGAGGCAAAGGAGATAGGCCTAGTCAACCAAGTAGTTCCACTTGCGTCTTTAGCTGACGAGGCACTAAAGATGGCGCAGCAGATTGCGGCAAACTCGGTTTCCGGCGTAAAGATGTCAAAGATTGCCATCAACAAAGGCCGAAACGCAGACTTGGACACAGGTCTTGGAGTGGAGCTTTTGGCATGGAGGAACTGCTTTGCAGATCCGGACAGAGAGCAACGCATGACAGCCTTTGTAAACAAGTCAAAAAAGTAAGCTCCCCCTAATTTTCTTTATTACTAGTGGGTCATAGGTGAAAAGATTATTATAATTTGGAAAGGCATGCTCAGTTATGGCAACCGAACAATCACAGAAACTCATTACCATCACGCCAAAAGCAGCTGAGAAGATAATCGAGTTCATGAAGGAAGAGGCTGAAAAGCCAGAATACCTTCGAGTCTACGTCCAAGGTGGCGGATGCTCAGGCCTCTCATACGGCATGGGATTTGAAGCCAAGCCAGAGGAAGATGACACAATCATCGAAGAAGCTGGAGTCAAACTGTTAGTAGACAGCTACAGTCAAGAACACCTCAGAGGTGCAAACATCGACTACATCGAGTCCCTAATGGGCTCAGGATTTAAGATCAACAATCCAAACGTCACAAAGACCTGCTCATGTGGTCACTCCTTTAGCACCCAGTAGACCTTCAATTTTTCCCATTTTTGGATATCCCAGATCGTAGTCTGCGCATGTAATCGTCATAAGCACTTATATCTTACAGTGAGAAAGATAAATCATTGATATTTAGGAGGTATATTTTCAATTGCCGCAATCAGGAATTGTCAAATATCACGTTAAGCTATCCTTTGAAGTTGACGGACTGGTTGAGAGAGCAGATATAATAGGTGCAATTTTTGGGCAGACGGAAGGACTCCTAGGCCCAGAGATGAACCTAAATGAGCTCCAACGAGTCTCCAAAGTCGGAAGAATAGAGGTAACGACAACAGCTACTACAAACACCACTAAAGGCGAAGCACTAATTCCTATGAGTACTGATATAGACACGGCCTCCTTAATAGCAGCAGCAATCGAAAGCATCGACAAAGTCGGTCCATTTGACTGCAAGTTCCAGCTGACGGCAATCGAGGATGTCAGGGCCACAAAAAAGGACGACATCATCAAGAGAGCCAAGGCTATCAAGCAGCAGTGGGCAACGAAGACGATCTCCGAAGGGGAAACAATGCTAAAAGACATCCACGAAGGAACTTCGGTGTCAGGCAAGCTGACCACCTACGGACGCGCAAAGCTTCCGTGTGGCGCAGGAGTCTTTGACTCACCATGGATCATCCTAGTGGAGGGTCGAGCAGATGTAATCAACCTACTTCGCGCAGGAATCGACAACGCACTTGCAATTGATGGAGCACGAATCGACGAGTCAATCAAGGATTTGTGCGACACAAAAGAAAAGGTGGTTGCGTTCCTTGACGGCGACAGGGCCGGAGGATTCATCCTCAAAGAGCTCAAAAGTGTAGTCGACATCGACATCATACACCGCGCCCCAGAAGGCGTAGAAGTAGAAGAGCTCACGCCGCAGCAGATCACAGACATACTCAAAGACACAATCGAGGAGATGAAAAATCCAAAACCAAAGCCCACGCTTGAGCCAACCGACAAGCCACTAGCTGAGCTTGCCGAAAAAACCTACACAAAGATCAATGAAACACTTGAGGCTGTAGGATTGGATGCAAACAAAAACGAGGTCTTCAAGGTACCAATATCAGAGCTCGTCTCAAAGTTGTCGGTGCAATCGGGAATCAAATATCTAGTACTCGACGGAATAGTGACCCAGAGGCTGGTGGATGGCGCAAAGCAAGCAGGCATCGAGTGTGTCATAGGACACAGGATTGCCAACCTTACAAACAAGGACGGCATTGCGCTCAAGACGTTCACCGAGCTTGGAGTAGCATAAATACTCTTTTTTCTTTTTTATTTTATTACAATGATCGAGCTAAAGATCCAGCACCTAGTAACTCTGACTGAGCTTCTCTCAAAAGGTGCAAAAAACAATTTTGTTTCAATCACAACCTCCCAGCTCGGAGAGGGAATTCATCGCTCGCAGCAAGCAGCATCAAAGCATTTGCTTGAGCTGGAGCAAGGAGGGTACATCGAAAGAATAATGAGTGGAAGAAAGATCTCAGTCAAACTTACAAAAAAAGGATACGACCAGAT
Organism: Candidatus Nitrosotenuis sp.; assembly: GCA_046292705.1. Lineage (GTDB taxonomy): Archaea > Thermoproteota > Nitrososphaeria > Nitrososphaerales > Nitrosopumilaceae > Nitrosotenuis. Next base: position 6,468 of record JBKBQK010000064.1, read on the forward strand.
AGCAGACCTCTACAACATGCTGCAGAAAAGCATCCATTCTGTTCCCTCCGAAATCGAGATCAATGGAACTCTCGTTTCAGGGATGGGTGAGGGTGCTTACTACATGTCGCTCAAAGGATACACAAAACAGTTCAGCTCAAAGATAGGTTACGTCCCATTTCCCGGAACGCTCAACGTCAAGCTGGATAAAAAAGAAGACGTCGAGGCCTTGCGCCAGTTAAACACCACAGAAGGAGTCAAAATAGATGGATTTTCCGACGGCAAAAGGACTTATGGTTGGGTCAAATGCTACCACTGCATCCTAAATAACAAAATCGACTGCAAGCTCATCTTGCTTGAGCGCACACACCACGACAACTCTGTAGTTGAACTGATTTCAGAGTCGGACATAAGAAAAAAGGCAAATCTCAAAGACGGCTCAAAGATCACAATCAGAATTCCGCTATAGTCTAGAGGCCGTGCAGTGCCTCACCATATTCTTTTTCTATTTTGGAGCTTGAAAATTCCGGTATTGGAGACTGCAGCCTTGCGACTCGCACCTCCAAGTCCAAGTTCTTGCAGCCATCGACTATGAATTTTTCTTGGTGCACCTGATCGTAGCCGAGGGCTATGATGTCAGGCCTTACTTTTTCTACCGTCTTGAAAATGTCGCCTTCGTGTCCCACTATGCACAGATCCACCATTGAAAGAGATGAAATCAATTCCTGTCTTTGCTCTTCTGTGTGTAGCGGCTTTCTTTTTTTGAGCTTGACTGCGGTATTTGCGGTGGCAACCACCACTACCAGCACGTCTCCTAACGCCTTTGCCGCATTGAGTGTGTGTATGTGGCCTGGGTGAATAATGTCAAAGACCC
>JBKBQK010000065.1:0-7061 GCA_046292705.1 Candidatus Nitrosotenuis sp.
GTCGTAAAGAACGGCGTAATTGACGTAGGTGCAGACAACACTGGCGCAGGCGTATCATCAGTCAGGCAGCTAGGTCCAATCACAGAGACTGCCCCATCAAGCGGAATCTTTGAATTCGACCTTGAAATCCAATACACCGACGGTCCGGCCTCATCGCAGTGTCCAGATACTGCGACATATGACTCGACACAAAATCCTGGCACAACCAGCGGTTCAGTATTCCAGAGATTCAATACAGCGGTACCATCAGGTAGCACTGACTATTGTATTCTGCAAGGTGATATCATCACCGTAGAATACACCGACCCAGCTGATGCATCAGGCGATGTAAACACTGTAACAGACTCGGCAACCTTTGACCTAAGAAACGGAGCACTCCAGTCTGACAAGTCCGTATACATCATAGGCTCAGACATGATCCTGACTCTAATTGAGCCGGACTTTGACCTAGATAACGACTTGGCAGAGACATACGACTTGGACCTCATCGAATGGGACTCTGATGCTGCAACCACCACAATGGGCAACAAAGGAGTAGCAGGCGCATTTGCCGCATTCGACCCAGAGCCATCTGATCTCAGAGAGACAGGTGACAGCACTGGCATCTTCCAGGTAGTCATCGAGATACCCAAAGTTCTCAACAATGACAACCTAGAGAGAGGCGAAGAGATCGTACTGGAGTACACCGACTGGGGTCCATCCGGTGCCGACTTTGTAGGCCAAGAAGATGAAGACATCAACTTGACCATCTTTACATCAAACTTTGGTGCAACTGTAGAGCTTGACCAAAAAGTATACACATGGACCGACAAAGTCTACATCACAATCGTCGCACCTGATCACAACTTTGATAGCAACCTAATTGATGAAATCGGCGAAACAACCTCCGATCCAATCAAGGTAGCTACCAGAGGTCACGACATCAACAGGTACAAGCTTGTTGAGACAGGTACCGACACTGGCATCTTCACAGGTGAAGTAATCCTTGCAGGATTCGCACACGATGCCGACGGTGATGGAACTAACGATGCTCCAACTCACGAAGACAGCCCAGACGGAACCGGTCCAACAGACGGATTCGTGGGCGCAGACGACGATGACGGTCTGACAGTCTCCTTTGAATTCTCAGAGGACGAAACTGTTGTAGGATCGGCATTGATACGATGGAACATCGGCGAAGTTACATGGCTTGAGTCAAGCTACCCAGCAAGCGGTACAGGCGTAGTAAGAGTCATTGATCCAGATATGAACCTAAACCCAGAAGCAGTAGACAACTTCAATGTCGATGTCTGGTCTGATTCAGACGCAGGCGGCATTGACTTAACTGTAACTGAGACTAATGAGGCAACCGGCATCTTCGAAGGTACTGTGTTCTTCACAACCACCGACGAGTCATCCGGTCACAGACTCAGAGTCGCAGAAGGTGACACAGTCACTGCAGAATACCATGACGAAACTCTACCGGATCCATACACCACAGCAGATGAGCTCGATATCACCGGCACTGCGTTCATCGGAACTGTAGTACCACCTCTTGAGAGAGCACCAGCTTCTAACGCAAGAGTAGTTGATGCCTTCGGCAACACCCTAGACGAGGTGTCCGTAGACCAACAGGTACAAATCACAGCCGACCTGACCAACGGCCAGGACAGAGAGCAACCATTTGCATACTTGGTACAGATCCAAGACGAGGACGGAGTCACAGTCTCACTAGCATGGATCACAGGTTCACTCTCAGCAGGTCAATCTTTCAGCCCAGCGCTATCTTGGACTCCAACAGCAGCCGGAACATACACTGCAACAGTGTTTGTCTGGGAGTCTGTTGACAATCCAACCGCGTTGAGCCCACCTGTCGAAGTCACAATAGACGTCAGCTAAGACTAGAAAAATCAAACTATCCCTTTTTCTTTTTTTATCAAACAAGACCAAGCGGATGCTATGACAAGCAATATCTATGACCGATTTTTCCATATTTGATATGAAGATGCTTGCAGTCTCGATTTTGATATTGGGATTCTTGCCTGTATTTGCAGAACAGCTTGAGCTCAACACTGACAACCTCATCTATACTTCAGGCAAACCCCTCTTTGTGTATGGAAAAGGCCTCCCAAACGAGGACGTCATACTGAGAATGTTCAGCCCAGATGACACCATAATCACATTTACCCAGATCAAGGCAGACAAGGACGGCAGGTTCCAGTCAGAGCTGTTTGTGTGGCCCCAAGTCTCCGCGGCCTTCCCATACGGTACATACAAAGTAGAAGCAATAAGCACCACACAGAACGGCCTCTCAAGATCAATTGACATCAAGTTTGCAGAGACTGCGGAGCTTGAAAGCGTGCCAATAACTAGAACTTTGACAACACTCGTCTTTGTACCAGAAACTGCAGCAATAAACCAGCCGCTTCGGATCTTTGTGCAGACAACAAGCGACGGCCTCTTAGTGGGTGGAAGCCCTGAAAAATTATTGGCCACAACACACGTGCACCTTCCAGACGGCCAGGTAGTGAATCTGTCTGCGTCATTTAAGACCCTACACCAAGGGCTGTACTTTGCAGAATACACACCAATCATGGAAGGCACACATGTATTCCACGTGGTGGCATTCTCACAGGGTACAATATCTCACGGTTCTGCGGCAACAGTAGTCCTAAAACAGGACATCGGCGGTATATCAAGACAGATACTTGAGCTAAACGCAGTACTTAATGACACATCAAAGGAGCTTGGGAACCTAAAGACCGAGATTGGCGGATTCGGCTCCACACTCAGTGAGGCAAGTCAAGACATAGACAAAAGCGTTGATGCCATCTCAAGCTCAGTCAAAAACATCGAGGAGGCATCGCTGCAGCTAAACTCGCTTTTGTTTCCAATCGTTGCATCTATTGCCATAATCGTTGCACTCCAGATAGTAATTTTAGCAAGGCGACGCTGATCATCTTTTATGAATGCGAGCAAAGCCCGCACCCCTTTAGGGGGATGAAAGCATACCGCCGCTCAAAAATCATACCAAAAATACAACTGGCAGTCACTCACAAATACCAAACATCGTGTATATTTCTGTAAATATTTCTTCAAATGCCATCTGACACGATCGTAAAAAATACATCGAGGGCCAAAAATGATCCTGACAACCTAAAACACCCCAGGGATCTCAGCAAGAGCTGAAAAAGGCAAAACAAGTTGCGGTATTTGCAAAGCCGTTTGAGTGGGAAAAATACCGACAAATTAAGACCCACACAGATGATACCATGTGTGGATCTCAACAAGTGATTTTTGCAGGCACTCCCAAATGCCCCCGATAAGTTAACAAAACCACAAAAGGCACATAATCCATTGAAGAAAACGTTTGCAGTCATATTTTGCGCATTATTGCTATCATCGGTATTTTCCAGCTCTGCAGGATATCTTGAAAACTATGACAACAAAATAGCACCAAAACCGCAGATAGTCCAAGTTCCAGAAATAGTCCAAATACCGCAAGAGATAACCCAAGACTACAAGCTTTCAAGGTATCTGGTGTTCGGCCGGGGCCCACCCCCAAATATGCCAGGACTTGTCTCCAGTGTCTCAAATGACAACGGTTTTTTTTCTATAATGGTGATGCCGGAGCAGTCCACCCAAACTTTGAGCCAAAAAGGATACCACATCATCAAGGACTTTCTACTAGAGTTCCACGCAAACCAGACGCTGTTTTCGCAAATGGACCAGATAAGGGAGGCAACAGGCTCAGAGCCTGCCCAAATAAAATACAACTACACCGGTGCAGGCGTCACGATTGCCATCGTAGACACAGGCGTTGACTTTTCAAACCCAGACGTGCGGCACTCACTTGCACGCGACAAGGACAACCTTCCAATAATGCTTGACCCCGACGGCCAGGGCCTAGTAATTACAAACGCTACCTTTATTGCAAAAATAAACAAGTTCGGCCAGCTTGAAAACACCACAAAACAGTTCGTCGAAGAAAAAAACAAGTCACTTTCAAAAAACGCAACCTCTGTTGTATATGTGACCAAAGACGGCGCATTCTTGAACCTAAAACAAGGAGGCAAAGGCACACCGGTACTCATGTACAATTCCTTTTTTCCGGCAACTGGACCGCAGCCCACATTCAACGGCACAATACTTGATGACTATAAAATAGGAAAAAGCAACAAAGACTACATCAAGTCTGCAAGCGGCGTGTACCATTTTGGAATAATTTACCAGGGCGCCACACAGGGCCCCTTTGCAAGCGTGCAGGCAGTGCCAGTTGTAGTGGTGGACTCTGTCACAGCCGGCGTATATGACACCATAATTGCGGATCTGAGCACATCGTGGGAGGACTATACCCGACTCGATCTAAAAAAAGGACAAAAGCCAAAGTACGATTTTGACTTTACAGATGAGACCCCCATAAAACTCGGCAGCGGCAACGAGTTCCTCATATATGACTCAAACAAGGACGGCAAGCCCGACTACAGCGCAGGAACTGTTGGCGCCCGAGTACTCGACGTGCACGGCGTCATCTCAAAGACCAAGCCGCCAGTAGACAAGGTCCTCAAAGCAACAAACGGCACACTGCTTGCACCACTTGATCCTAGTGGAAATTATTTTGGCGTGATGAGCGACTTTGTCGGCCACGGCACGGCAGCGGCAGCATCGATTACAGCAAAAGGAAAGGAGCAATTCGACATATACAACAACACAAAAAAATACACACTTCCAGGAGTTGCCACAAACGCAAAGATCATTCCAGTAAAGGCGCTCTGGTTTGGCGACACAGTATATGGGTGGCTGTGGGCCGCAGGATTTGACAACGCAAACAGCACCTGGAAGTTCTCTGGAAGGCCAAGAGCAGACATCATATCGAACAGCTGGGGCGTCTCCACATTTCCGTCGCTGGGGAGCGCACCGGCAATAGACATGCTGTCGCTAATTGCAAGCATTCTTGCAGTGCCTTACTCCGTAGATGAGCGGTACCCCGGAGTCACAATGATATACAGCTCAGGCAACGCAGGGCCAGGCTACGGCACACTTGGCCTGCCAAATGCGTCGCCTCTTGGCATCACAGTTGGCGCAACTACAAACAACGTATATGTCGGCTACGGCAGCTTCAAAGGCCAGCCAAGGTTTGGCAACACCACCACTTTTGCAAACGATCTCACAGATTTCTCAAGTCGGGGCCCAAGCATAATCGGTGACCCAAAACCCGAGCTTGTGGCCACTGGTGCATACGGCTTTGTCCCAGGAAACGTCCTCAAGGCAAAAAAAGACTCCAAGCAGGAGTCCTTTGTGATGTTTGGTGGCACCAGCATGGCAGCCCCACTGGTTGCAGGCTCGGCGGCCATCCTCATAGAGTCCCTCAAAGAAAAAAACGAGGACTATGATCCATTCAAGATAAAAAACATCCTCATGTCTACTGCAACGGATCTTGGCAACGACCCCTTCACGCAGGGAGCAGGCCTTGTCAACGCATACAAGGCAGCAAGCTTTGTGCGCGGAGAAAACGGCGTCTTTGCTGTGTACAACGACCAGTCGTACCACAACATAAAACAAATACTCGACACCCCAATTGCCAAGCTGAACGCAACGACACTCGGCCTATCAAGACTTGAGCTCCCCGACGGTAACTATCAGCAGACAAGCTGGTTTGCAGGAAGACTGGAGCCTGGCCAGAAAAGCTCCACGTACTTTACGGTGGAAAACCCAAACAACTACACCCTCACAGTCCAGCTCACACCACAAAAAATGAACCTCATACAAAAGACCGAGTTTAACCACACTACAAAGTTACTACTCAAAGATCCATTATACAACAAAACCGGCGTCTTTAGGCCTGACTACATCAAGCTTGAGGACGTAAAAAAGCACGACTCGCTTTTGTCGTTTTACGAAAATGTCACAATGCCACAAGATTCAGAGTTGCTTGTGCTCAATCTCAACTTTGCTTTCTCAGACTTTATGAACAAGACAGAAAAGATGTATGCAGGGGACACCAAGATCGCCTCTTTGTACCTGTACGACTGGAACGACAAAAACAAGGACGGTAAGGTCTCAAGCGCGGAACTTTCCATGGTAAACAGGGGGGGCTCGTGGGGAACAGTCCAGGAGCTTCGTGTCTCGGAGCCTGCCTCAAAATTCAAAAACACCCCACTTGTCGGAGTGTACCCGGTTCCCACAAGATACTCCTACTGGCTTGGCGACACAAAGAAAAACGCAACTGAGATGCCGTATACTCTGTCTGCCAGCTACTACAAAAAAGAGTCGTGGCAGGACGTCTGGCTTGACTCCTCACGACTTGAGATAAAGCCGCACAGCTCGGCCCAGGTCTTGGCCACAATAACTGTGACAGACCAAAAACCAGGAATATACCAAGGCTTCATCACATTCAGATCAGAAAACCACACAGTCAATGCGCCGGTCTCATACGCAGTCGAGTCAGCCGTCACCCAGAAAGAAACGCTGACTGTGATTGCGGCAAACCAGAATCAAGAGATTTTGTACGGCAATGGATATTTGAAGGGGGCATTTGACATGGTAAATAGGTACAACGCAGGTGACTGGAGGCAGTACTATTTTGACATCAAAGATCCAGCAATCAACGCCGCATCAATTGACATATCTTGGAGGGACGAAGACACCAATTTCTCAGTCTTTGTAATTGATCCGCAGGGAAGAATCGTGCAGACAAACATGCCGTCTGGCGTCTTTGGACACTTTCTTGAGTGGCCCACCTCGGACTGGCTTGGTGCCACCCTGTTTAGCGAAGGGGGAGGGTTCTTTCCAGTCAAAAACAAGGACGCAACATCCACTGTTTTGTTTGCACCAATAAACCAGACAGGAACCTACAGCCTGCTTTTGCACTCTACTTTGTTTGGCGGCAAAAAAGCCACAGAGCCATTCACAGTTGTCGCAAAATTCTCCACAATTCTTGCAGACAACACACCGCCACAGATAAGCTGGCCCGTACCGCCGTTTGTGCGAAGCTTTGAAGCTCTGCCGCAGGTAACAGACGAAAGTACGGTTTTGACTAGATACTATCTTGATGGTGCAGAAATACTTTTTGAAAATGACAC